>QIDN01000384.1 GCA_003229345.1 Nitrospirota bacterium
CCCATATTACTGAAAGCAGATAATCCCTCTTTTTTGGGGTTATGATTCCACATACAAAGTAAGGGGGCACTATGGATGCGATGGCAGAATTGGGGGAATTCATGTCCTCCCCCGTATTGAGAATTGATTCAGAAGGTTCTGTACAAGACGCGGCGATTTTGATGGAAAAAAGTCACGTTGGAAGTTTAATCGTTGAAGAACATGGAGATGACGTCGGTATCATCACTGAAAGGGAACTCAGCCAAAAAGTGCTGGCCCAAGGGGGCAATCCGGAGGAGATGAAGGTTTCTGATATTATGACCTCCGTCCAGTCTATGGATCGCTATATGCCTATCGAAGAAGCGAACATATTCATGCACAAAAATAAAATCCGCCATTTGGCGGTAACGGATGATGACAAAATCGTAGGGGTCCTGTCGGTGAAAGATCTGGTGGCTTATTACTCCAGGGACTTTCGCATGCAGGAGTGAGATTTGATTGTCAGCTAAAACCTATTATTCGTCTTTACGAACTCCCCCCTGGCACATTCAGGGGGGAGTTTTTGTATAGTTTCCAGCCGGGTTCCGCGACAATTCAATGGCAATATACTTCCAAATGAAGGAAAATTACCAAGCACCTAATTTTCAACTAATAAGGAAACCCCAAGATGATTCAATTGGAAGGTGAAATTACCCAAACTTCCGTTCCGCCCAATAAAGCAGAGGTAGAAAGAGATGTCACTATATGGATCCAGCAGACTGAAAATGAAATTGAAGTGACTTTCAGTCTGGAGGAATTCCAAAAATATCAGTTTGAGGTCGGCGACAAGCTTTCGATCAAAATCGATAAAAAATTGGATATCGATGCCATGGCGCGGGACTTCTTCAAAAAAGGTATTTAAAAAACGCTGTCATGGACCTTTCACAATTAGGAGAATTTGGCCTAATTTCCCGATTTCAATCCCGTCTCAAATACCGTTCTCCCCAAGTCATCCAAGGTATCGGCGATGACTGCGCGGTGCTGTCCCTTAACAACGGCAACTATCAGGTCCTCACCACCGATGCTTTGGTGGAAACCGTCCATTTTAATTTGAAAACCCACACCCCGGAACAATTAGGATGGAAAACCATGGCTGTCAATATCAGCGACATCGCCGCTATGGGAGGCCAACCCAAATTTGCCGTCCTATCGTTGGGCATTCCCAGCTCGGTTCCAGTCAATTTCCTGGATCGTTTTTACAAAGGCCTCAACCAGGCATCCCAGAAATATAAAGTGGCTCTGGTGGGTGGAGATACGGTTGCTTCTCCCAAGCACCTGTTCATCAACCTGGCTTTGCTGGGAGAGACTCTCAAAAAGAAAGTTTTTACCCGCTCGGGAGCCCGGCCGGGAGACAAGATTTTCGTGACGGGAACCCTGGGAGATTCCGCCCTCGGTCTTAAAATTCTGGAGTCTCCCAGGAAAAAATGGAAGGGTTCGGAAGCCTTGCGGAAGAAGCTGGTCCAGCGGCACCTCAAACCGGAACCCCGTGTGGAAGTGGCTGCCTGGCTGGCGAAATCCAAATTCAGGGTGACGTCGATGATCGATATCAGCGATGGATTGACCCAGGATCTGGGCCATATTCTGAAGGCCGGGAAGCTGGGCGCGGAGCTTTGGGAGCCGGACATCCCAATCTCCAAACCCCTTATAAAGTATAGCATTATCAATGGTTTACCGGCCCTCGAATTGGCTCTGAGCGGAGGGGAAGACTATGAATTATTATTTACATTGGCCCCTGATGATGTTACTAATTTAGGTATAGAGTCCATTACTAAAGCCGACCCGCCTGTGACTCAAATTGGAGTGATTACGGCCAAGAAAGGCATTCGCCTGATATCGAAAACCGGTCGTAGCAAAGCTCTCCAAAGGCCTATGGGGTTCAACCACTTTAAAGGGAAAACATGACAATTCAACATGTTTCCTTTTTTCGCCCAGGTTGCTCCATGTTGCAGGCCTCAGGTTTCGGCATCTTTGGGAACTAAATACATCTATTGGACGACATAATATTACCCCGGTCCATTCTCCTGGGTATCCTTTTAGGGTTTTCAGCATTTTTTGCGGCATGTGAAGCCGCCTTCTTCTCGCTGAATCAGGCTCAGTTGGCCTCCATGAAGGAAACTCAAGGCCGGGGTGGACAACTCATCAATTTTCTCCTCGAAAAACCACGGGAATTACTCATTACCATTTACATTGGGAATGAGTTGGTCAATATTGCCATATCCGCATTGGCCACTTCGATCGCTCTCAAACTGTTCGAGAACGCAGGTATCGCCATCGCCATTGGCGTGGGCACCTTCCTGATTCTCCTGTTTGGGGAAATCGTACCGAAATCCCTGTCACTGAATTTCGCTGAAAAGTTCGCCCTGTTCGCAGCCCGCCCGCTGAATCTGTTTTACCGCCTGGTGCACCCCATCCAAAAACTATTTACCCGGCTGGCGGAAACCGTCATGTCCTGGGTCGGTATTCTTCCCAAAAACAAGAAGGACCGCATATCGGATGAAGAGTTCACCAGCATGGTCAAACTGGGGAAGAAAGAGGGCGTGATTGATCCCGAAGAAAGCGAGCTGATTCACAACGTCATGGAGTTCGGCGAAAAAACGGTTGGCGATGTGATGACCCCAAAAATCGACATGTTCACGTTGAACGCGAACGACACACTAGAGGAAATCCTCCCGAAAATTCTAGAGAACTTCTATGCGCGTGTTCCAGTGTATGACGAAAATGAGGAAACGATTCTGGGGATTCTCCTCACCAAAGCACTCAACCGGCACCGTCAGCAATTAAAAGACAAGTTCAACCTCAAAGGCATTGTTCAGCCTGCCATATCGGTTCCAGAAAACAGAAAAATCAAGGACATGCTTCAGGATTTCAAAAAGATGAAGCGCCATATGGCCATTGTACTGGACGAGTTTGGAAGCGTTACCGGCCTCGTCACCCTCGAAGATATCCTGGAAGAGCTGGTGGGCGAAATCGACAGCGAAATGAGGCAGGAAGAAAGTCCAATCATCAAGATTACAGAAAAACGGTTTCGCCTGGCCGCCACCTGTAGCATTTCTGAATTCAATGAAGAGTTTCACTATGAATTGCCTAACGGCGATATCACCACCATCGGCGGATTCGTTTTTGGCTTGTTCGGTCGTGTGCCCCGCTCCGGCGAGAGCATCAAACATGACCGCTTCAAATTTCGCGTGGAAAAAATGAAAGGAGCGCGTATCTTGAGTCTTCACTTGACGCTATCCAGTTCCAAACTCACGGAAGCTTCCGAGTCAGAGGCGCCCAAAACCTAATGGAACTTAGCACCACACTAATCATCGTCCTCGTCTGCATCCTGATTGAAGCCTTCTTTTCGGGATGTGAAATCGGAATGATCTCCATTAACCGTTTCAAAATGGAGCAGCGTTCTGAAGAAGGCAGCACTTCTGCCAAAATGATCCTCGACTTGATCGGCCACCCGGACCGGCTGTTTGCCACCACCTCCCTGGGAACCAATGTCGCCGTTGTCTGTTCCTCGGCGGTATTCACGGGTTACATGATCACCCGCCTCGGACAATGGGGGGACTTTGTTTCCATGCTGATTATTTCACCTATTATTTTGTTCGCCGGAGAGATCATCCCAAAAGTCATTTTCCAAAACCGGGCGGATAGCATCATGCAGTTCTTTATCCATCCGCTCAATCTCTTTTGCCGGATATTGTCACCGGTCATCACCTTATTCAGCGCCATCTATAATTTTTTCCTGCGCCTGATTCTAAGGGGAGCACACAAGGTGAATTTAACTCCAATCAGCCGGGAGCAGATTCGTTATATCTCCCACCCCAATTCCCTGTCCTCGGAACTGGACATTGACGAAAAGAAAATGATTCATCGAATCTTTAACTTCGGGGAACTCCGCGCAGATCAAGTTATGGTTCCTCTCGTCCA
>QIDN01000448.1 GCA_003229345.1 Nitrospirota bacterium
CGGCATCTGGAAACCGACCCCTCAATTTTGAATTGATCGGATTTACACGCCTCCTGTCTAAACAATAAAACCATGTCTTCTTCTCCCACCACTCTCCAATGGATGACTGCTTTTGTTTTGCTGGCCCTTTTTTCCTGGGTTCTTTTGTCATTGTTTTGGGATGTTGTTCCCACTCCTTGGCTCAATACAGATAATCCTCAAAATAGAGTTTTTGGAATCGTTCTATTGGTCGTGATAGGGCTGTTGAATTATTCCTTTGCCCGCGAAGTTTTGGGATGGGTCTGGATGGGGATTCGGCATCTTCTGGGATTTGATCTGGAAGGGTTGTAACCGGTCTATTCTTCGACTCGCTTTATTTTCCTGCCAAGAGCCAATTTCTATTGATTATTAAAGAGTTATCATCCATACTCTAGTCCCTGGCCTCGTGGCCCCGGGGGTTTCTTTCATGAAATCCTCCGACGCCTCGAAATTTTGATCTAACTCATTAATGATCATTTCCAATATTTTCCACGCATTTTTTGAAATTTAAGCCTTCCCCGCGAGTCAAAATTCCCATGAATCATGCAAAAGAGCCCGGCCCAATTAGGAACTCCAACCGGTCAATGGAGCAAATTGAATGTGAAAACCAATGGTATTCGTCGGTTTTTGAATTTTTAAAATCCATCGAAACCACTCGGCTGGATAGTTTTCGGGATATTTCGCTCAATCCCTTGTTTGAAAATACCTGCCATCACCTGAATCATATCCTTCGCTTTCGGAATGCCGCATTTTATCTGGCTGAAGAACAAGAAAACGCTTTTACTCTGGAATACTGGCAGCCTGTTTCCCGCGAATCCTTGTTCCGCCGCCAGATCGCCTCTTTGATCAAGAACAGAGAGTTTGATTGGCGCAAGGAGCCGGACCGCTCATTTGTCTATTGTGATGACGAAACAGGATCCTCCCTGGTTTTGCAGACTATCGCGACTTCCAATCATTGTTTTGGCGTGTTCGCGGGGATGTATGAGGAAAGCCTTCTCCCGGGCAAGTCCCATGAGATACTGAACCGGGTGTCCGCTGTTTTACAGAAATTAGGCCAGGTGCTGGAAGGGATTTTTACCCGAAGCGGGTTCTCTAAAATCAATGGCACGCTAAACCCGGGCATGCCAGCACCGCTAACAAACACTCAAGATCTGAATGTCGCTTCCTTCAATGGGGAGACTTGCGGTTCGCAAGGGCCGGGGGTGTTTCACAAGCAGCCTTTCCATGATTTTGTGACGGAACTCCCGAGCCGCGCTCTGGTGGAGGACCGGTTGAACATGGCCTTGGCCCATGCCCGGTATAGCGGGGAGAAAGTTGCTGTTTTGATTTTGGACATTGATAATTTCAAACGAGTGAATGACTTTATGGGAATCCCGGCGGGAGATATGTTGCTCAGAAACCTGTCTCAGCGGATCCGGAAATCTTTAAGGGAAGAAGATACTCTGGGGCGGCAGGGTGGCGACGAATTCATCCTGCTGCTTCCTGATATTCACCTGATTCAAGATATCGAATTCCGGGTCCAAAAAATACTGGATGGAATTCGTGGTTCCTTCGAGTTTGAGGGACAGGAGATTCACGCCAGTTGCAGTGTGGGGATTGCTGTTTATCCCGATGATGCGGAGGATACGGCTGCGTTGATCCAAAAGGCAAAGGCCGCCATGTGTCAGGCTAAAGAGGAAGGCAAGGACCGGCATAAGTTTTTCAAACCCTTTATGCTTTCCAAAGGGTACCGGCAGATGAATCTGGAGAATTCTCTTCGCAAGGCTCTTGATCGCGATGAATTTCAGTTATATTTTCAGCCGAAGATGTCCATTCAAACAGGCAAGGTTGAGGGCATGGAGGCTCTCCTGAGGTGGAATCATCCAGAAGGAGGATTGATTTATCCTTCAGAGTTTGTGCCGGTTGCGGAGGAGATAGGTTTGATTCAGCCGATCGGGGAGTGGGTTCTTCTCAATGCCTGTCAGCAGATTAAAGCCTGGAAGCGGGCGGGTTTTCCTCCGATCAGCATTGCGGTGAACCTTTCCGGATACCAGGTGAATCAGCCGCATTGGATTTCTAAAGTTCAAACTATTCTGAAACGAACGGGGGTTGATCCAAAATCTCTTGAAATGGAAATCACAGAAACCATTTTGATGGATAATTCGGATGTGGCGTTGTCTAACTTGCGCCAATTGGATGAAATGGGAATCCGGATTTCAATCGACGATTTTGGAACGGGATACTCTTCGCTTTCTTATTTGAAACGCTTTCCCATCCATGCCCTGAAAATTGACCAATCCTTTGTTCGCGGCATCGGCAAGTCGGGTGAAGGAACCGATGCGGTGATCACCAAGGCTATTGTTTCTCTGGCGCAGGCGTTGAATCTGAAAACCGTGGCGGAGGGAGTGGAGCACGTGCAGGAAAAAGACTATCTCGAATCCATCGGGTGTGATGACATGCAGGGATTCCTATTCAGTAAACCCTTGCCGGTGGAGCAGATCAACTACATGTTCACCCGAAACCTGGAAAATCCGGTGCGCAACTATTGGCCGCCGGAAGGGGTTCCTCAGGTGGTCTAAAAAAAGAAGCGGCTGAGGGATCCTTTCCCGCAGCCGCTTCGAAACTCTAAAGTATTTTAATCTTACAGACTGGCGTTCTTTCGATCCGGATTTCTGAACAGAGACGTTTCATTGGTCAGGTCATCCAAAACAGGGAAATCCTGGTCGGGATGAATCTTTGTGGCTTTGGTCAGCAATTCTTCTTCGGATTCTTTTTTGTCTTCATCAGGGATACAACAGTCTACCGGGCAGACTTCCTGACACGCTTCCTCGCCGTGGAATCCAACGCATTCCGTACAGAGATCGGGATCTATGTAATAGATGTCGACTCCACCCTTGGTGCCGTCATCAATGGCCTCATTCGGGCACTCCGGTTCACAAACACCACAGTTAATACATTCATCAGTGATAATTGTTGCCATGAGCTCTATCCTTTTTTGAAAGTTAATCTAAAATTTAATTATGTCTATCTATATGTGAAGTAATAAATACTCGTCTTATAATTGAGGGCGGTATGATAACAAAACGACTTTTGAAATGAAAATAAAAAACCCGCTAATTCAAAGATAAATAAACTAATCGGTCCTGGAGTTTATTTCAAGGATAAATTGACAGCGGATTGGAGCTGGATTGAGTTTCAACCTATCAATATAAAAGGGGGGTCCCCCGATCCGGCCCCAAGGGGCCGGAAACATGCTTAACCTGTTGAAATATTTGGTAGCGGGGACAGGATTTGAACCTGCGACCTTTGGGTTATGAGCCCAACGAGCTACCGGACTGCTCCACCCCGCATCGTTTTTTTGTTAGGACGAAACCTTTGCTAGGACAAGGTATTATACAGATTCTAAAGGATTGTCAAGGTTTAATCCGGTTCCATCTCCCCAAAGGGGCCGATTCTTTTCCGATTTGTTATGATGCTGACGCCATGATCACCAAACGTCTATTCATTTTCCTGCCTGTGATTTTGATTGGGGTATTGGCCCAATCCTTTTTCTGGGTGCCGACCTATGACAAACAGGCTACGGGCAATCCGGAGCGGCTGATCAAGTTTATCGAAAGTGTTAGCGGCGATGCCCGAATATTGAATCCTATATTGAATGCGGACTCCGCCAGCAGTCAGATCGTGAGTAAAGTCTTCGACGGTCTGCTCGACCAGGACGACCAGTTGAATTTAAGGCCGCGCCTCGCCGAAAGTTGGACTCAGTATGAAGAAGCGTATTTGACCTTGCCTCCCGATTCCCAGTCCAACCTGCCTTCACGCCCAAAAGATTGGATTCCCTACATTCAAAATGAAATGAAAGTGTCTCCACAGTGGCGAAACAATATCCGGTCGATGGAAGTGGTTCCCGCTAGCGATCGCGCGGGAAGCGTGCAGGTGCC
>QIDN01000049.1 GCA_003229345.1 Nitrospirota bacterium
ACCGCGTTGCGAATAAAATTGAGGAACACCTGTTGCAGTAGTTCCTTGTCGCCTTGCGCCAGCGGTTCCTCCTTGCAGAAATCACACTGGATGTTGATGTTGTCGGGCGATTGCAGATCGGTGTTGGAATCCAGGATGCCGCGTAACAGATCGCTGATGTTGCATTGCTGGCGTGACGGTTCCGGCGATTTTGCGAACAGCAGAAGGCTGGAGATGATGCGATCCATGTTCTTGACGCCAGAGACGATGTGGTCGGCCAGTTTCATTTTTTCCATATCGCCCTGGGAATCCTTTTTCATAATCGAGGCGAACAGTTCGATGCTTGCGAGTGGGTTGCGGATTTCGTGGGCGATGCCAGCGGCCATTTCCCCCATGGCGCGCAGGCGGTCGTTGCGCTCGGCTTCTTCTTCCAGTTGTTTGAGTTCAGTGATGTCCTGCACGATGAGCACGGTGCCCAGTTGCGCGCCTGCCGGATCGTTCACGGGCGAGGCGGACACGCGGACTTTGATCCGGCGCCCCTTGGCATTTTTCAATTCCTCATCCTGGATCAGATTACCTTTGTGTGATTCCTTCAGGCGTTCCACCAGAGTCGGGAAGACCGGATGCGGCACCGCTTGCGCCAGCGGCTGGTTCAGGCATTGTTCCGGCGATAGATTAAGAATCGCTCCGGCGGTTTGGCTGAGGGTGGTGATGGTTTGGTTTTCATCGACGACAATCACGCCGCTGGTCAGGCTTTCCAGAATGTTGTGGAGGTAGTTTTTGACTTTCTCTTTTTCCTGCAGATTGCTTTCCAACTCCAGGTTTTTTTTCTCCAACTCCAGACTGAGTCCCTGAATGCGTTCCTGCAGGGTTTCGTAGGATTTTTGCAGGTGCTCGGTGGTTTCGTTGAATGATTGAAACGCAGCCCTGAGGACCTCCAACTCCTTTTGCTTTTTGTCCTCCTGGGTCGGGTCTTCCATAATTCCATCACGCGCACGGGTTTGCGGAAATTTTGTGCCTGTTTTCATTATAGAAGATTATAGAAGTTCTTTTAACCGTTTTTCCCAGTCCATCACTTTCAGGTGAGATTGAGCGGCCTTTTGCAGAAGATCGTCCCGGCTTTCTGCGACCAGGGTTTGGAGTTCGGATTTGGCCTGGTCTTTTTTGTGGAGGCGGTCCAGGTTGTCGATGATCAGGTAATCCGCCCAATTTTTAAGGCGATGTTCGGGAAACAGCTTTCTCCCCGCCATGAGGGCGTCCAGTGATTTCTCGGATTGACCCTGCATGTGCAAAGTCATGCCCCGTTTGTAGTAAGCGCTTTGAACATAGTCCGGTGGATTGCGAATGGTGCGGTCGTAGCTGTCAATGGTCTTGCGGTAGGCACGGGCGGCGTTGCGCAAATCTTCCCGTGCGAACCAGGTCTCGGCTATGAGGTAATGAATTTTAGCGACCTCCACATTTTTGGAGTCCAGCAATTGATTGAAAATTTCAATGGACCGGTCGTACTGCTTTTGGCCGAGATAAGCGCGGGCCAGAATGATTTTGGATTCCGGCAGGCGCGGGCTGTTCTTATAGGTGTTGATGAAAATTTGAGAAACGCGCTCGGCTTCCTTGAACTGGTTTTCGTTGAGATGGATTTCCCCCAAGTCGAGGAACAGGCGGTCGGTGTAGGCGCCGTTGACATCGGCGAATTTGACCTTTTCGAAAAACTTGAGCGCTTCGGAGTTCAAGCCGATGGCTTTGTAACTTTCCCCGATCTGCAATTGCGTTTGAACGCGGTTCAACTCGCCGATTCCCAGGTTCAGATAATCGGCGTAGGCATAGAGAACCGGCAGATGGCCGTTTTGTTTGGCGTATTGATCGATCAGTTGCACCATGGATAATTGCAGGTATTTCTTTGCCCACCGGTGGAATTTGGAGTCGGCTTCGAATGGTAGAAGACGTTTGAACTGCTCGATAGCCTCCAGATAGCGTTGCTCCCGATAATAGGCGGACCCCTGACTGAACGTGGCTTCCGCTAAAATGTCTGTCGACTTCGGATTTTCAGCAACCTCTTCATAGGTGCGGTACGGATGGTAATAAGGAGACACTTGGAACACAAGATCCTTGACGGGGAGGGCCGGGAACCGGATGCCGACATCGGCAAGGCGGATTTGCGCGTATTGGGATTCCGCACTGCCGGGATTGAGGCCGTGCGATTTATTGAATACCGTCAGCGCGGGCATGCCGTCGTTTTCCAGAAGATAGGTATCGCCAATGCGGTTCAATCCCCGGTGCGCATTGGGGGATTGTGGTGCCAGGTTGACCAGGTTGAAATAAAACCGCCGCGCCTGCGCGTATTGTTTCCGGTTGAAATAAATTTCTCCGATGTAAAAATTAACCTCCGGTTGTTCGTTCAATTCGTCGGGCCAACGTTTGATGACATCCTCAAAAATTTTCAATGCTTTGGGAAAGTCGCGCGATTCGTAATAACGTTTTGCAATCCGGAAAAGTCCCTTTTTGGCGTCCGCATTTTGTGGAGACTTGCGGAGCAGAATCTGAAACGTTTCGTACGCTTCGTCCAGTTTGTCTTCCTTGATGAGCATGAGGCCCAGGCCGGTTTCCCGCGCGGTATTGTAGCGGCTGGATTTATCTTTCTGCACTCCTTTGGAATACATCATTCGGGCTTCCAGCGTGTACTCCATGTCCTCGTAAATGGAAGCGGTTTTGAACAGGGCGTGATCGTAAAATTGTGAATCGGGATAAGTCCGCATGGCGTATTGGTACGCGGCCAGGGCTTCTTCGTAATTAGGATAAGAATTCCGTTTCGCCATGTTGTATTGCGCTTCTGCGATCATGTAAGCGGCGTTCTCTATAAATGGGCTTTCCCGGTATTTCTGCTGGAACCGTTGAAGAGCCCTCAGCGCATCCAGGTAGTTTTTATTCTGAAATAGTTTCAGCGCCTTTTCATAATCTTTGCGCCCGGCTTTTAGATTTTGCTCCGAGTCGGCCTGAAGGGCGCCCCTTAATTTTTTTTGAGTCAAGCGAGAGGCGGATGATGAAAGCTTTGCTGTTTGTTGTTTGTTTTTACGGGCGACCTGCTTGGTGATTTTTTTCTGGGAACTTAAAACCGGCGTTTTATCTTCATGAGAAGCTCGCTGGGCAGCTGCGATTTTCGGCTTCAAGTCGATCACAATTTGTTCGGGCTGGTGCTTCACGAAATGAACCAGACGCGTGTTCTTGCCTTTCAACCGTAAGGTGAATTTGACATTTTTTTTGATTTCCTGAACCTGGATTTGACTGAGATGCTTGTCTTTAAAAGTGATCGACTGAACTTTAGGTTTCAGTGTGGCGTTGCGAATCCACACCACCACTTTTTGATCGGCGTAATTGGTGAGGATACGGTAAGGGCTATCCTGGCTCAGTTGGATGATGATCCGGGTGGATTGCGGATGACTGCCCAGACGGTAGTTCTCCACCTGCGTGGTTGCTTCCCGGCTTTCCACTGCCGACTGGGGACTGAGCAGAATTATCAGGCCGAGGCCTGCCAGCCCGACCAGAGTGCGAATGATATGTCGATGCGTCATCAGGAAATCCCTGTGGATGAGTTCAATTATTAATAGAATAGCAAATTTGATACCAATCAGGCGGAGGGAGTGCTAACGGGAAACGATGGATATCTTGAAATACTTTGTTTAATTGGGTTTCAAGGTCTGATCCGGCTGGTGGGACAGGCGGTACTGAAGGGTGCGCCGTTCTCTCAGCTCGACACCCGAGTGGCTTCAGTCAAGGAATTGACATGCCATGACCGGGTTGTTCACTCAGGGTGATTCACGGTCCAGGCGGTCGGCGAGGTCGCGGATTTTTTGGGAGATGTGAACGGGATATGGAGATTGCTGTTTCAAAGAACGCAGGGTTTCCGGAAGCTGATCCAGTTGCCGGGCGGCATGC
>QIDN01000434.1 GCA_003229345.1 Nitrospirota bacterium
GCTCGCCGTGCTCGTCGACATAAAACCCCAGGATCATATTGACCCCGAACGTAAAGCCGCCTTCGCAGGTGTAGCTCTCGATGTCTCCCATATACCGGTTGAATTCGCCTTCACTGCACTCCGGGTTTTCTTTCAGCAGAGCTTCTATCCGCTCGCGGTGACGCTCCAGCAGGGTGAGGGTCGGTTGAAATTTTGCTCCTTGTTCACGGAAGAAAGCCATCATCGTATCCAACTGAGTCAGCAGGTCCGGCACCTGTTCAAAAATCATGTTCACGATCAGTTCGTTCTGCAGTCCCAGGATTTCCTTGAGGAGCGGTTTCTGCCGCGATTCCCACACCGTCGGGTACAGGGTGAAATCGACCCGCCCGTGCCGTTTCATGATTTCCACCATCCGCAGCCAGCGTGAATGCGTGTTCGATTGGATGTCGAGGTTGGTGTGCAGGCGGACATTAGGCGAAATCTTGCGGAAGATGTTGAAAATTTCGACGAGGTGCGGATTCTGCGAAGGCTCGCCGCCGGTGAAGTTGATTTCACGCTGGGCCAGCTCCCGGAAAATATCGATCTGCTTGATCTTGTCCGCCATCACCTGCGCCTGCTCCGGCAGGAGATGCCAGTCGCTCCGGTCGATCTTCGACAACGGCTCGTAGACGTGGCAGTACGTGCACTCATCGCGCACGTAGCGATTGCAATTGGCTTCGACAAAAATATTCAGCATCTCAAGTTAATCTATACGGGCGGTATCCGACAGTGCGTATGGTTACAACTTTCTTCCGCCACTATTGTTTTTACTGCCTCGGCGTCAGCAGGAGGCAGAATTGGCCGCGGGGCCTCCCCGCTTACTTTTTGCGCTTGGCTTTGGCTTTTTTGGGTTTGCCGTGGTGCTCGACACTGACGGTGGTGTAGATGCCGCCGCGCACGAAAAACTCACCCTCCACCTGCATCCACCGGGGCTGGCAGGCGGCCACCAGGTCGTCCAGAATCTTGTTGATCACCGCCTCGTGGAACGCGCCCTCGTCGCGATACGACCAAAGATACAGCTTGAGCGACTTCAACTCGATGCATTCGTGGTCGGGCACGTAATGGATATCGATATGGGCGAAATCCGGCTGGCCGGTGCGCGGGCACAGGCAGGAGAACTCCGGACACTCCATATGGACCTCATAATCCCGGTCCGGATACGGGTTCAGGAACACTTCCAGATCTTTAGCGGCTTGTTTTTTCATAATTTTCGGCTTTTTTTCAGATTTTTTGAATTATTTTCGGTCCCGGCCTTGCTTTTCGGTTCTGGGGTTTTATTTATGATAGTATCTATTAGCACTTGCGGCCGAGGAGTGCTAATTTCCGGTACCCTCAACTGGCCAAAACCACATAACTTATTATTTTAAAATGATTTACAGGTCTGACACCGTCATTCTCGTTTTGAATCAAAACGTTTATTGAATAGGTTTTAACTCAGAATTTGAATTCTATCACTATTTATAAGGAGTTGTTATGAAGATTCGTCCGTTGCAAGACCGCATTCTGGTACAACCCATTCGCGAGAAAGAAGTTCGCAAGAGTGGCATCATCATCCCTGATTCGGCGCAGGAGAAACCGATCGAAGGCCGGGTAAAGGCAGTAGGCGCCGGTAAGGTGGGAGACGACGGCAAACGCGTGAAGCCCGACGTGAAAGTCGGCGACAAGGTGCTGTACAGCAAGTACGGCGGCACCGAGATCAAAATCGAAGGGGATGATTTTCTGCTGATGCGGGAAGACGACATCCTCGGCATCGTCGAGTAACCCAACCGAACCCAAAAATACTATTCATCTAATATTAGGAGATTGAGTTATATGGCAAAGCAAATTGTTTACGAAGAGAAAGCACGACACAAGATTCTGTCCGGCGTCAACCAGCTGGCGGACACAGTGAAGCTGACGTTGGGCCCGAAAGGCCGCAACGTGGTGATCGACAAGAAATTCGGCTCCCCCGTCATCACCAAGGACGGCGTGACCGTTGCCAAGGAAATTGAACTGCAGGACCCGTTCGAGAACATGGGCGCGCAGATGGTCAACGAAGTCGCCAGCAAAACCAGTGACAACGCCGGTGACGGCACCACGACGGCGACCATTCTGGCGCAGGCGATTTTCCGCGAAGGCATGAAGAACGTGACCGCCGGCTCCAACCCGATGGACATCAAACGCGGCATCGAGGAAGCCGTGACCGTGGTCGTTGCGGAAATCGCCAAACTGGCCAAGCCAACCAAGGATAAAACTGAGATCGCGCAGGTTGGAACCATTTCCGCCAACCACGATACTGCCATCGGTGAAATCATTGCCGAGGCGATGGACAAAGTCGGTAAAGACGGCGTCATCACCGTGGAAGAAGCGAAGAGCATGGAAACGGCACTCGAAATCGTGGAAGGGATGCAGTTCGACCGCGGTTACCTGTCCCCTTATTTCGTGAGCGACGCCGAGCGCATGGAAGCGGTATTGGAAGATGCCTACATCCTCCTGCACGAGAAGAAAATTACCAGCATGAAAGACCTTCTGCCGATCCTGGAGAAGGTGGCCAAAAGCGGCAAACCTCTATTGCTGTTGGCTGAGGATATCGAAGGCGAAGCGCTGGCCACTCTGGTGGTCAATAAATTGCGCGGCACCCTGAACGTGTGCGCCGTCAAAGCCCCGGGCTTCGGCGACCGCCGCAAAGATATGCTGAACGACATCGCCATTCTCACCGGCGGCCAGGTGATCACCGAGGACATCGGCGTGAAACTGGAAAACGTGACCATGGACGATCTGGGTCAGGCCAAGCGCATCACCATTGACAAAGAGAACTCCATCATCGTTGACGGCAAGGGTAAGGCGTCCGAGATCCAGGGCCGGGTCAAACAGATCCGCAACCAGATCGAGGAAACCACCTCCGACTACGATAGCGAGAAGCTGCAGGAGCGGTTGGCGAAACTGGTCGGCGGTGTTGCTATCATTAAAGTGGGAGCGGCTACCGAAACCGAGATGAAAGAAAAGAAAGCCCGCGTCGAAGACGCTCTGCACGCTACCCGTGCCGCAGTTGAAGAGGGTATCGTAGCTGGCGGCGGCGTGGCATTCCTGCGTTGTCTGAAAGCCCTCGATAAAATCGAAGGCGATCACGACTTCTTGATGGGTGTGAAAATCATCCGTCGCGCGCTCGAGGAACCGATTCGCCAAATCGCGACCAACGCTGGCGAAGAAGGCACCGTGATCGTCGAAAAGGTAAAAACCTTGAAGGGCAACAATGGTTATGACGCACGCACCGGCGAGTACGTCGATATGATCAAGGAAGGCATCATCGACCCGGCCAAAGTCACCCGCACCGCATTGCAGAACGCGGCCAGTATTTCGGGACTCCTGCTCACCACGGAAGCGTTGATCACCGACCTCCCGGAAGAGAAGGACGAGCATGCCCACGGCCCGGCCGGCGGCATGGGCGGCATGGGTGGCATGGGCGGTATGGGCGGCATGATGTAATCCTGCTCTCCCTTAAGTATGGAAACACCGACCCCCGGTCTTCGGACCGGGGGTTTTTTATTGCCTGGTGATCTGTATTCACCTTTATATCTCCTCCCCTTACCATGAGGAGGCATTAACCTCCCCGGTACCCCCTTCTTAATAAGGAGAGGGTTGTGTTTATCGCCCATCGACGGACTGCGGATTTTCTTTTAGATTTGACTTTTCGGCGATAACCGTATAATATCATATAAATCAATCATTTAAGATATACCCGATTTCGTGTTTCGGATGGAATTGCCACGCTGGAGAGGAGCTTGACTCGACCCGGTAAGGGAGACTTCTGCCTTTTTTAACCCCCTCTAAACTTTTTTCTCCAGTTGTGGTAGATTCATGGGCTCGATGCGGTCAAGCGTTAATGTTCGCTCTATATCTGAC
>QIDN01000164.1 GCA_003229345.1 Nitrospirota bacterium
CCCCTGACAAGATCGACATCAAAACCGATTATGAAAGCCTGATCGAAGCCGGAGCCATCATGGGCCAGGCCAGCTTGTCGGCTTACGATGCTTCCGCCTGCGTGATTGATCTGACGCGGTTTTCTATCGGCTTCAATGAAGCGGAAACCTGCG
This sequence comes from Nitrospirota bacterium, assembly GCA_003229345.1. Lineage (GTDB taxonomy): Bacteria > Nitrospinota > Nitrospinia > Nitrospinales > Nitrospinaceae > SZUA-226. The sequence continues at coordinate 154 of QIDN01000164.1, forward strand.
GCAAATGCACCCCCTGCCGCATCGGTCTCACCCTGATCAAAAACATGCTGGACGACATCGCCGAAGGCCGCGGCAAAATGGAGTACCTCGATAAACTGCAAGACATGTGCGAAGAGATCAACGTGACCTCACTGTGCGGCTTGGGCGAAACCGCCGTTAAATCGGTGCTGACCGGGCTCAAGTATTTCCGTAAAGAATACGAACGGCACATTGTGGATCAGGTGTGCGACGCGGCCATGTGTACCGGCCTGTACAAATACGTGGTGAAAGAAGACGATTGCGTGGCTTGTGGTGCGTGCATCAAACCGTGCCCCACCGGCGCGATCACCGGCGGCACCAAAAAGGTCGCGGCCCACATCGATATGGACCTGTGCATCAACTGCAACGCTTGCTACCAAGCCTGCAATTTCCTGGCGATTGCCTGATTCACCGCCGAAAAATTAATTAGTCACTGCATACAAAATCCCCGGAATTTCAGGTTCCGGGGATTTTTTTGCTTGTTTTTAGCCTACTTCCAGCGGTTCTGTAGTTTTTTATGGATTTAACATTCCAAATTTTAAAGACTGCGATATAATAAAAGTACACTTACATAAGGATTTACAACGTTTTTTTGGGGATTGGTATTGATGCTTAAGAAAGTTTTGCAAAGTCTAGCGGTCATTTTGGTGGTTCTATTGCTTCAAGCGGGTGTCACCTTGGCTGAGGAAGGTACCCCAAAAACGGGAGACCCCGCTTGGGATACCCTCTCACAGGTCAAAAAGGACTGGATGCTGAAGCTGTATGACATCGTTGTTGTGGACCGCCCGGAGCTGAAACCGGTCGCTGACGACAGTCTGGAGTGGCGTCTGAAAGAGATGGAATACGATACCAAAAAGTTTCAATATATGTCTGACAAGCACCCGGATATGATCGTCCGGGATAAAGGGTTGCACGCTTTTGCCAATCTGGACTGGTTCCCCGAGTTTTCTGAAGAGTTATCCCGCAAGGATCCCGCGTTTGCGGAGCTTGAAAAGAAAATAAAAATACTGAAGGAAGAGCTATCCAAAAGCAAAAACTTGAAAGCGTTGGAAGAGTTCATCAATAATTTGAGCAAGAACGAAGAACACAAGGAAAAGTTCAAGCAGTTCACGACAGAACTGGCCCGAGTGCAAAAAATCCTGTCTTCAAATGCAGTCGAAGTGACCCGCAAAAACCAGTAAGGGCCTCCCCCGGTCTCTGCCTTTCAGTTTTCCGGTATACAATCAGAATCGAAATTCTTCCAGTGCCTTGAACTTTGAGGAATGGGTAAAGTGCACGAAGGTGTTGACGCTGAACCGGTTGTTTCTAAGGTCCAACTTTTTGAGGTTGGCTAATTGATCCGAATCGGCCAGCGCCTGAATGCCTTTAGGACCGATCTGATTGTTGCAGACTTTCAACTCTTGCAACCGGGTCAAATAGGGGGAATGGGTGATGGCCCGCAAACCTTCATCGCCGATATGTGTGTTCCATAGAAACAGGCACTGAAGTTGGGCCAATAATTCGGAAGCGGCTAGAATGCAGGCGCCGCGGTCGCCGATATCGTTGTGACTGACGTTCAGTTCTTCAAGCGCAGAAAACTTTTTGGAAACCGCCAGGGCCAGAATCCCGGAAGAGGTCAACTCGGTCCGCTCCAGATTCAAGCGTTGCAATCCTTCAAACGAAGCCGACTCCATCATCCCCACCACTCCTTTATTGCCGATCGGATTGTCCATCACATTCAGCGCTTTTAGAGTTTTAAGATGTGGAGATGCCACCAGAGCGATCAAACCTTTGTGATCGAAATGGTTATTGCGCAGGGATAACGTTTCCACCTTGGCCAGTTCCGGGCACCGGGCCAGGGCTTCCAGCCCGCTGTTGTTCAGCCGCTTGCCATTGATGCTGAGAGTCGTTCCCTGCAAATGCTTCCGGATCAATTGCCGGATATGCATATCGTTGAGTACAATTTCCCCATCCTGATTGAAATCGTTGTCATACATGAACAATTCCCGGATGTTGGGAAGGTTTTTGGACTGCCCCAGAGCGTTCGCCCCTTCTGTGCTGACGTGATTCGAGTTCAACAACAGCGTCTCCAGCTGAGCAATGGTCGGGGAATGGGCCAACAGTTTGGCGCCTGCGTCGTCAATCTGATTCCAGCCCAGGTTCAAATGCGTCAACGGCGCAAACGCTCCCGTCTGCACCCAGTCTTCCAGGGTTCCGCTGCTGATTTGATTGCTTCTCAAGTTCAGCCATTTCAAAGAAGCATTGGCCGCGCCATCCGGAAACCGGCTTAACCGGCTCGATCCCACCCGGTTGAGTTCCAATTCCAGAAACTCCAATTTCGGCAATTTGGCCGATTTGATCAGAGACAAGGCTCCTGTGTCACTCACCCGGTTGTTGGTCAGGTTGATCAACTTCACACGGCCCAGATACGTGGAATCCGCCAGCGCCTGAGCACCCGCATCGCCGATCCGGTTGGAATCCAAATGCAGGTGAGTCAAATGGCTCAGAGTCGGGCATGCCGCCAGAGCCCGCAGTCCGGCATCCGAAATCTCGTTCCAGCTCAGGTTCAACACTCGCACATGGGATAAGTTGCACTTCCGCGCGAGAAAAGTCACACCCACATCTCCCAATCGGTCGTAACTCAAATCCAGATTAGGGGATTGCCAGCCGAGTTTTTCCTGGAGAGCGTTGAGAATGCGTTGCTCTTCGTTTTTGGAGGGTAAGGTATCAGTCATCTTCCGGGGGCACGTCCGATTTAAATGTTTCCAATTGCTTGAGACGCGGGGAGGCCGCCAATAATTCGAGGCCGTCGGGCTCCATCCGGTTGTAGGTCAGGTTCAGGGTCGTGAGGTTGCGCAGGCCGGAACATTCGGCCAGGGCCGCCATGCCTGCGGTGCCGATGCCGTTGGCATCCAGATGCAGAACTTTGAGCCGGTTCAGATGTTTGGATCGGGCCAGCGCCGCCGCCCCCTCATCGCCCACCTTGTTGAACGACAGGTCGAGCGTTTCCAGCCGGGACAGATACGGAGATTCCGCCAGCGCAACCGCTCCTTCAGGCCCGATTTTGTTCGAGTAAAGACTCAAATAGCGCAAATTCTCAAACTTTTCCGATTCTGCCAAATACTGGACTCCCGCACTACCGATGCTGTTCTCATACATCCAGAGTTCCTTCACCGGAGCGAACAGGTCGGACACAGCCAACTCCTCCATATAGGAGTCCTTCAGCCAGCAACCGTGCATGTACAGGATCTCGATTCCCGGAACCGCCATGCCTTCAGCCACTTCAATCGCAATGGGCAGATTGAAACGGCGGCTGGACAAATCCAGAGTCTTTTTATCCTTGCTCAGTCCCTTTTTGATCCAACGGCGAATCCACGTCAAATCTTCCAGATTTACTTTGGGTGCCATAATCGCTCGAAAATTGGGAAAGCGTTAATTCTATCGAGTCCCATGAAAAAGTAAAGCAATTAAATCGATATTTTAAAACCCATTGGGCCTCACCCAAGTCAATGATATCCTTGGGTCCAATGAAGATCCTTCTCAATATCGGCAAACCCCTCCTCCTCCGGGGACTGGGGGTCCTAGCCCTGGTAAGTGCCTTGTGGATAGCGGGTTGTTCCGGCGAACCCTCCGCGGTGGAGAGGAAGACTTTGCGCATCGCCGTGACCACCGAACCGCCCACGCTCGACTGGTCCCTGGCCACTGACGGCGTTTCCTTCAACGTTCTGACCAACATCATGGAAGG
>QIDN01000158.1 GCA_003229345.1 Nitrospirota bacterium
CCATGACGACCACCATTCTCGATTCCATAAAGGAATCCAAATACAAAAGGGTTACCGACTTGAACCCCGAAGAGGAAATCGCACCGGGTTCCGCCCTGTGTGCCGGGTGCGGTGGTCTGGAGGGCTTGCGCCTCGGCATGAAAGTCCTGGGAGAAAACACATTGACGTGTAACGCGGCGGGGTGTTTCACACTGATCTCTGTCTACCCGTTCACGCCGTTGAAGGGATCGTGGCTATACACGACCATGAGCGGTCCGGTGCCTGCGGCCCAAGGAGCGCGCGACGCCCTGGACATCCGCATGCACAAACACGGACTGCCAAAAACGGAAGATCTGCAGATCATGGTAGTGGCGGGAGACGGTTCTACGAACGGTATGGGACTCAGTCCCACTTCGGCGGCGATTCAACGCAACCTCGACTTCATTTACTTCTGCTACGACAACGAGGCCTACGGCAACACCGGGTTCCAGCAATCCGGCGCGTCGCCCCTGGGCAGTTACACGACGACCAGTCCGAGCACGCCAGAACACCCGGCAGGTTCCGAGCGGACCAAGAAGGATCTGTTCGGTATCTGGATGGCACACAATCCGCCCTACCTGGCCACGGTATCGCCGCGCGAGCCGATCGATTTGTCCAACAAGTTCAGAAAAGCGAAGGCCATGAAAGGGCCGCGCCTGTTCATCTGCATGTCGCCCTGCCCGACCGGTTGGGGATTCGATCCGAAAGACACGCACCTCATCGCCAAACTGGCGGTGGATACCGGCATCTTTCCGATCAAGGAGTTTGTGGACGGTAAAGTCATTCATACGAAACGGCCGCACAAACGCCTGCCGGTGGAGAAATATCTGGAACGGCAAAAACGGTTCCATCACCTGTTTGCTCCAAAACGGCGCGACGACATCATCGCGCAGATTCAGAGCAACGTGGATGCTTACTGGGAGAAGTACGATGAGTGAACTTCTTGCTAAAGAAACCCGTGAACGCTCTCATCCTGAGATCAGGGATGGAAAATTGGATTTGCGTCCGTTCTTTGCACCCCGGTCTGTTGCGGTCATCGGTGCTTCGCCCAAAAAAGGAAATCTGGGGAAGACCATCGTTCAAAGCATGCTTCATCAACACTACAATGGAGAGATAGTAACGGTTCATCCCATAGGACGCGCCGTGGATGGTTGCCCGGTGGTGAAAGATATTAAGCAGTTACCCGATACGGTGGATCTCGCGGTGGTCGCGGTTTCGGCACAAAAAGTCATGCCCCTCCTTCAACCGCTGGCGGCCAAAGGGGTCCACCACCTGATCATCATCAGCGCCGGGTTTTCGGAAACCGGCGAAGCCGGAGAAATTCTGCAACATCAAATTCAGGAAGAAGCGCAACACTTGGGCATTCGCATCATCGGTCCTAACGGGATGGGGGTGTTTAGCGCACCGGATAAGTTCAACAGTTTCTTTACGACAACGGATGCGCTGACACTGCCGCAACCGGGTCCGATTGCGATGATATCCCAGAGCGGTGCGTTCCTGATGCACATGCTGAATCACCTCAGTCGACGGGGGATGGGCGTCCACCGCGCGGTGAATTTTGGCAACCGCATTGATATTGGCGAATGCGAATTGCTTGAAGAGTTCGCACGTGATCCACAGGTGCGCGTCATCGGACTGTATCTGGAAAGCGTTCAGGACGGGCCCAGGTTTATGGATACGGTTCGGGCCGTCGCCCGCAACAAACCGATTATCGTCCTCAAAGGGGGTAAAGCCGAAAGGGGCCGGCAAGCCGCTCTCGCACATTCCGCTTCGCTGGCGGGATCGTATTCCATCTTCAAGGCGGCTTGCGAACAGACCGGGATGATTGAAGTGAATGGCTTGGAACAGATGGTCGACGCCCTGCAACTGTTCAGCCGGCAACCGAAAGCCCGAGGCGACCGCATTCTGGTGGTCTCCAACGGGGGTGGCATGGGAGTGCTGTTGACTGATCTGTGCGAACAGGCGGGGCTTCGGGTTCCTGAACCGTCTCAAAAATTTCAACTCGTTCTAAAGGGATTGTATCCATCTTATTATTCGTTCCGCAATCCCATTGATCTGACCGCTTCCGGCACCAACGAGCAATGCGTTTCTATCCTGGAATATTTGCTAAAGACCGGAGAGTACGACGCACTGCTACTGGTGTTGTTGCCGGGCACGGAGGGGATCACTGCGGACATCGGCTCCATGCTGAAATCCCGGTTGCCGGGAAATCTACCAATAACGGTTGGCACTTACGGTTCCTTATTTGATGAATTGAATTCCGTTTTACGGGGAAGCGGTATTCCGGTGTTTCCCACCGGCGAACGCGCAGCGCGCGGTTTGGAGCTGTTGGTACGGCAATTCCGGTGGATGAACGAACAACCTACGCCAGGGACTGAACCGCAGGTACCCTTCGACACTTCGCCAACCCGGCACTGGTTGCGGTCCATGGACCGAAATCCGCATGAGATGCAGATCAAAAATCTGTTGGGGCGGTGTAATATTTCGGTCCCTCAGCATGTTCATGTCAACAGCGAAAAGGATATTCACTGGGCGGTCGAAGGTATCGGGTTTCCTCTGACATTGAAGGCGGTGGGGCCGGACATCCAACACAAAACCGAGATGAAAGGAATCCAACTCGATTTGAATGACGAAAAAAGTTTGTTCTGTGCGTGGGAGTCTTTTTACGCGGATTGGCCGGGGAAAGTGTGGGTGGAACAGCAAATGCCGCCTGGTCTGGACTTAATGGTGGGTGCCCACCGCGACCCGCAGTTCGGCCCGGTGCTTCTGTTCGGAACCGGCGGCAGTTATGTCGAACTGTATCAGGACATCGCGCGGCTGGTGCTCCCCGCTACGAATGAAGAAATTCTAAGAGGGGTCCAGAGAACGAAAGCATGGAACATTATTCAAGGGTTGCGCGGAAACCCCAAACTGGACTCCCAGAAACTGTTTGCCTTTATAAAGTGGGTAGCGAACTGGATGACCTCCGAACCCGATATCCTGTCACTGGATTTTAATCCGGTCCGGCTATACGAAAAGAACCTGATAGTTCTGGATGCTAAAATCACTCAGGTCCCACATTAATGGAAGGGGGTGGGGACATGTATACTCAATATATGGACAATTTCGCCGATGAATTCGGTCCGGAACAAATCATTCACATTTACGATCCCAAGACGCAGTTGCGCGCCATTGTCGTAATTGACAACCTGGCTCTGGGTCCCGCTATCGGCGGTACTCGCATGATGCCGGACGTCAGTACGCGCGAGGTGTTCCGACTGGCACGCGCGATGACGCTGAAGAATGCCGTGAACGGTTTGAAGCATGGGGGTGCCAAGTCCGGCATCATTGCGGACCCGCGATCACCTGACAAGGAAATTCTGGTGCGGACGTTTGCGCGGGCCATTCGAGACCTCAAGGGTTACATCCCGGGTCCCGACATGGGAACCGACGAGCAGAGCATGGCCTGGGTGCATGAAGAAATCGGACGCGCCGTAGGCCTGCCGCGAATGCTTGGAGGCCTGCCGCTGGACAAGCTGGGAATGACCGGTTACGGCGTAGCGGTGGCGGCGGATGTCGCCAGCGAGGCCCTCGGCTTGCCGTTGAAAGATGCCCGCGTAGTTATCCAGGGATTCGGCAATGTCGGCAAAGCCGCGGCAAAATTCCTGCTGGAACGAGGCGTCAAGGTGATTGCCGTCAATGATTCCAAAGGAACGCTTCACGACTCCGCCGGGATTGATATTCCTGCCTTGATTCAATTCGTTGGAAAGGGAGGGGAAGTCGCAGACTCGCGGTTGGGTGAAGCGATGGCGCGGGATGACCTGCTGGCCATGGAATCGGAGATTTTCATTCCCGCCGCACGACCGGACGTGTTCACGGAACTGAACC
>QIDN01000114.1 GCA_003229345.1 Nitrospirota bacterium
GGTGTCGCCAAGGAAGAAGGAATATTGAAAAATTATTTTTTATTCAGGTTTTCGAGGTCGTGTTTTTGGATTAGCGCCTGCAGGTTTTTATTGAAGGTATCGGACTGGAGCAGTGCCTGCCCCCATTCACTGCCAATCAGTCCCGCCTCGCGGCTGATGGCGGGCATCTTCACCTTCCATTCCTCCCAGAACGGTGTCTCAAACATCTCAATGAGTTTGCGGATCACCTTGTGTGACATGTTTTTGTCATACACCGGAATCATCCGCTCCACCAGGGTGTCGATATCCTGTTGTCCGATCAAGCCATAATACTCCTCCCAGAAGGCGTCCGGCATTTTGGGATACGCCCCCGCAAACCCCATCGAGTATTGATTCAGTAGATTGTTTTTCACGATGTGCAATTGGTCGTGAATACCCGCAACTTTCAACAGTTTCCGGATGTCCTCGGCTTTGGTGTTGTCCAGATTCGCGGTTACCCCGAACGCCAGGTTGACAACGGTCAGATATATAAGAACCGCCACAGCGGACCCGGCAATTTTTGAATAAAGGTTTAATCTCATAGCATGACTCCGACTGTGGGTTGCGTTTTCATGAATTTTTTTGTTTGAGGTCCTCGAATTCTCGGCGCACGGTTTCGATTTCTTGACAATACCGTTTGCCGTCGCCGTAATCGAAAAAATACTTGTAGCGGCTGTGAATATCTCCTACCCGGTGGGCGTGCTTGATCGGGCACCAGTGCTGTTCCGTGCGCGCCGCCATTTCCCGCGCATAGGCCACCAGACCGTTGAAGTATCCGCAATACACGCAATTCATTTTTTCAATAATATTCAAATAGCTCAAGTTGTGGCGATCAATGACGATAAAGTCGCTCCGGCGCACCTTGGGAATGCCGTATATGGGAAAACAGATGGCTTGGAAAATCGTGATCATCACGTCCAGAAAAACGGCTGGAATCACACAGGACCAGATGACCGGCAGAGTGAGAATCACCAGGGGCCGGGACTCACGGATATATTGAAACGCGTTTTTCATCAACAGGCGGTGTTCCAGCTTGATCCCCCGCTGAAACCGGACCTTTTTCTTGTGGACCTGATAGAAAAATTCGTCCTGTTTTTTCTGAAGCTCCATCGCCAGTTCGCGTTCCAGCGTTCGGAATTTTTCCAACAGCATTTCCAGTCTATCGTTCATGACATTACCTGAGGCTAAGGACTTAAAGGGATATTTTCCTTAACCATATCATTATTTTATTTGTTTGCAAACCGGGTCGCCAAAACCCATAATCGGGGTTACGAAAACAGCCATGAGGCGCTCATGCATGTGGTTTACAGGGAGGTTTCCGTCCAGGATGCGCATCGGATTCTGGACTATTGCCGCCGCAACACCATCAAGGAAGGCGGACTGTTCGAGGTGTATTCCACGCCGGGGCAGGATATCCATATGGTCATCGTCAACTCCTGCCCGGAGGACGAGCCGCTGGAGAAGTTCCGCCCGCTCGGCGCGTTCTATCTGAACTACCTCAATCCGGGAACCATCTCCATAGAGGAAGACGACCCACACTTCGATGGTGCTCCGGCGCGCAAATACCACGTCGCCGCTATTCGGCAGGTGATCGACCTTCTGTTCAAATTCGCGCATCCCGGATACAAGCTGAGTTTCAACGACCTGCCCGCCATCCCTCGCACCGACGAACCCAAAAAAAGCCGCTGAGAATTCTGGCCCCCTTGGATGCGCCATGATAGACTCGGATACAAACTCATTTCCCTCTAACCGGGTTGAATACCCGGTTATATTTTAAAAATTCATTGGAATACAATTCCAGGAGGTCCATATGTTGCGTCACAACCCGGTTTTTCGAATTCTAGTGATTGGCATTTTCCTGCTTGCTGGGACGGTCGCCGCGCAGGCGGGAGCGGACAACCACCGCACGCCCGACGGTAAACTGAAAGTGCTGTATCACATCGACAGTTCGGATGTCGGCACCGCCAAGTACGCCATGGCGCTCATCAATAAACACATCGAAGCGGAAGGCGGGCCGGACAAAATCGACATCAAGGTTGTGGTGCACGGCCCGGCCCTGATGCTGTTCGACAAGGAAACCGTCGACCCCGTCCTGAAGGCCAAACTGAAAAAGATTCTGGACATAGGCGTGAAACCGGAAATGTGCCAGGTATCCATGAAATTGTTCAATCGGCCTCTGGATAAACTGACGCCGGGATTCCAGCCCACCGCGCACCCGGTCGCCGTCAAGCGCATCGCCGACCTGCAGGAACAGGGTTACCTCTACATCAAACCCTGACCCGCTGGACCCAGTATTAACTGCAGATAACCCCGGATAAGTTCACGCCGGGCTTGGCCAGTTCCCCCTCCGGGCAGGAGCCGGACAGGAGCCGGCTCCAGGCCGGAGGGTTTTCGCTCATATTATTGTTTTTTAAGGACTTATTCCTTAATTTTTGTTTACAGCCCTCTCCAGAATTTGTATATTGATACGGCGGTGAATTTCTGCCGTGGATGTGGAATTGCCCACTGAATCTCTGGAGAGCGTACGGTGTCTACTGTCAAACATACCGATTACTATCAAGCCCTGGGCATTTCGCCCCAAGCCTCGCCGCGTGAAGTCAAGGAGTCTTACCTGGGTTGGATCCGACATTTCGATCATCCTCAGGAGCGTCCCAAGCCGAGTCCCCTGGAGGGTTCACTGATCGAGCAAATCGAACAGGTGCAAGAGGCGTACGACCTGCTTTCGGACGATGCCAAGCGCGAGGCATACAACGCGCGGATGCATCTTACCCTCGATCCCGCGGAGTCTCAGCCGGACACTGCAAACGAACCGGCCGCAACCCCGGCGCCTCCCCGTGCGGTAGGCGAGGTGGAAACGATGATTGCCAAGCGGAAGCTGATACGGACTTATCTGGATTTTTTTGGATTGAGCGCAAAACCGTTTGAAATCACCCCCGACCCGGAATATTTTTATTTGAGCAACCGGTACAAGGAGGTGCTGGCGCAGTTGGTGCTCGCTCTTCAGGAGGACAAGGGCGTCGTGAAAATCGTAGGCGCAGCGGGGACCGGCAAAACGACACTCAGCCGCAGTTTCCTAAAGGAACTGAATTCAGGCATCGATTTTGCCACTCTGCTTCATCCCTGCGACAGCGCGGTGGAGCTGATGCAATCCATCAACGCCGAGTTCAAACTGCCGTCGCACAGCAACAATAAAAAAGAATTACTGTTTCATTTAAGAAAGTTCCTCATCAAGAAGAAAGAGGAGGGGCGTAGCCTTGCCGTTGTGGTGGACGAGGCGCAGGACCTGTCTCCCAAGATGCTCGAGGAGTTGCGCATTCTGTCCAACATTGAAACTGAAAAAGATAAACTGCTCCAAATCGTTTTGATCGGTCAGCCGGAGTTGAACAAAATTCTAAACCGGTCCTCCATGGCATCGCTGCAGCAACGCATCGGTGCCCAGTGGGAACTGCATCCGTTGAACCTCGAAGAAACGCACGGTTATATTCAGCACCGCCTGAATGTGGCGGGCGGCAAGGGCAAGGTGGCTTTCAGCCGTCCTGCGGCCGATGCCGTGTTCCGGGCCTCCGGCGGACTGCCCCGGTTGATCAACCGCCTCGCCGACCAGGCGCTGGTGGAGGCGCATCTTCAGGGAGTAAAAAAAATTGACCGCATTATTATTGATCTGGCGGAGGAGAAACTGGAAGATCTCCAACCGAAACCTGCGAAGGGCCGATGGCTGCGAAGACTGACCGCCGGTTTTTTGGTGATCGGTGGGCTGATAGCGATTGCGGTATATTTTCAAACCCAGTTTCCATGGTCTGATCCGGTACCCGAGCCACAAGACAACCTCACGCAAATGATCGAGCAGACGC
>QIDN01000379.1 GCA_003229345.1 Nitrospirota bacterium
TGAATAGGATTTGAATACGCATTGATTAAGCCAAAAAGAGCGTTCCCTCTTCCCGGAGGGGGAAGAGGGAATCCGGTTAGTTACTCTTGGATTTTACCATGCAATGCTTCCCAATGGCCAACCGACTGGGGGATGCCAACCGAACCGTTCGGAACAGGTCCGCCTTCTGGATACAGGCAGTAATCCCGCATTCCCCATTAAGAGTTGATGCATTAAAATCTAATCAGCTTTTGTCTCTTTTCCCCATACCCTCAAATCAATAACCAACACAAAAAGGGCCTGGCTGTCTGGCCAAGCCCTTTCAAGTTATTTTCGCAGGCCGCCGATTCTTATGGGCAACCAGGTTGGAACCTATTCAGTTTTTCAATCCCGATAGGCCACTCCATGTGTTTCACCACCCGTGCTGACCTTCGTCGTGAGGCTCAGATCGGCGGCGGAAACCACAGCCAATTTGTTTTCATCCCGGATCGCCACGTAAACCGTTTTCCCGTCCGAGCTGATGGCAATCATATCCGGACGCTGGCCCAGGGGCGTGGTTTTAACGATTTTTCGGCTGGCGGTGTCGATCATCGATATCTGGTTCAGACTCCGTTGCCCGACATAGGCCCTTTTCCCGTCTGGGCTGAGTGCCAGGCCATGCGGTTCTCCCGGGACATCGATTGAAGCTTCCACCGAACCGGTTCGCGGATTCATCAATAATAATTTATTGTCCGCTGGAGCGGTGAGCCAGAACAGACCCCAGTCATTAGTAGGTTTGATGGCCATGGCGCCTTTAGCCCCCGACAGAGTTCGGGTGATCTTGCGGGACTTCGTATCGACCACCGAAATATTCGCGGCTCCCGCGTTGACCACGTACACCGTTTGTCCGTCGGGCGAGAACACAGCCGTGATGGCTTTCTTCCCGGTGGGCATGGTATGAATGGCTTTTTTCGATGCCACATCGATAAAGGTGATATTTCCCGCTCCAACGTTGCACGCGATGGCGATCTTGCCATCGGGGGATACCGCCACATCGTGGGCCTTGGTATCCGTCACTATATCGGCCAGCTTCTTTTTCGACACAGCGTCTATGATGGTAATGCTGTTAGTCCCCAAATTGGCGATGAAGGCCAGCTTGCCATCCGGACTGAAAGTGACATTATGAGCTCCAGCACCGGTAGGAATGGTTTTCACGACCTTATTGGAACCGGTATCAATGATCTGGACATTGGCGCCCTTCATATTAGCAACCCATACTTCACCCGCGGTGCTCTCGCTGACCGGCAACGTCCCCGACAGGAAAAGAAACGTAAAGATGGAAACCGCAACCATAATCCATGGCTGCCGCCTTGGCCGAAAAGGGTCATTCAATGTCTTCCCGATGGGATTCATAGTTTTGATTTTATCTCCGCACATATTTTGCCTCCATGGAAAATAAATGGTGGATGACTTTTCATTGAATATTCTGTAGAGATTGAAATAGTACTTGAATTCAACCGGTATGTGCAACTCAATTAGGAACTCAGGAGACGGGACCGCGCACCAGTCGGAGAAACGCGTCGGGGCCATTAATTTTATCCTGATAGGCTTGGCCACCTTCGTCCTTGTAGGAAACAACGACGGCTTGCGCGCCTTTTTCGGAACTGGTCCAGGTGCCCCAGCCGCCGCCTTTTGGAAAAAGGCGGTCGATGAACACCTTGTCGCCATCCTTGTCGATGTTGCGTTTGCGCCGGTCATACAATTGCTCGGCTTCTTCCGGAGTGGGCAGGCGCCAGTCTTCGTAGCCCGCAAAATTTTTATTGTTCATGCGTTGCGCGAATTCCATGGCGGTGTACCAGTTCACCCATTTCTTTTCGATCAACCAGTAATCGAGTTTCATCCACATGAGATTGGACTTCTTATCGAGAATGGTGCCGTCGCCAAAATCCTGAAACCGCTTGTCAGCGGAATGCGCCACTGGCTTTTTCTGAATAGAATCACCCGCCCACAGGGTGGATAAAAGAAATGTCTGGAATCCGAAGACTGCCAGGATAAAAAACCCGATGACCCACCGCCGCATGAGAAACCTCCTGCTGAATTTTGGCACTCGGCCTGAATTAAAAATTCGACCCAAGTTTACAATTTAAAGCCATTCCCTGTAAACGGGTAATTGGCTTGACAGGTTAAGGTGTTGGAGTACAATTTACGCTATCATACTCTACTGGAGGCGCTCATGAGTCTCGATTCTTCCCTAAAAAAAATCTTGCTGAACACCTTGGCTTTTCTGATAGTTACCGCCATTGCCGGGGCTTCTTTACTGGATGCCAAACCGCGCGACAAGGACCGTTGGGACAAAAAATACAGCACGGAGGCCTATATTTTCGGCAAAGAACCGGTGCCGTTTCTCAAGCAGAATGTCCATCTGCTCCCCAAAGGCAAGGCGCTGGACATCGCCATCGGCGAAGGCAGGAACGGAGTGTACCTCGCCACGCAGGGATTTGAGGTAGTGGGACTGGACATCTCGGAGAAAGGCCTCGCCAAGGCCCACCAACTTGCGAAACAGAATGGAGTGACCATCGAAACGCGGGTGGTCGATCTGGAAAATCATCAACTGGAAAAGAACGCCTATGACGTAATTCTCCTGATGTATTACATGCAGAGAAACCTGTGGCCGCAAATTGCGGATGCCCTCAAGCCGGGCGGCATGGCGATCATTGAAACCTATAATATCGACCACCTGAAACATCAGAAGTTCAATCCCAAATGGCTGTTGAAATCCAACGAACTGCTGGACGCGTTCAAGGATATGAAAATCATCCGCTACCAGGCGTACGAAGACAACGATCAGGCCTACTCCAGCATCATCGTCCAAAAAGCGAAATAACCAACCGGGTGAATAAAACCGAAAAAATTTTCATCGCGCTGACTAATGCGTTCCCGGTGTGGGTGGTGTTAGGCGCGGGACTGGCGTTGTGGGAACCTGCCACTGCTACTTGGTTTCAACCGACATGGATTCCGTACTTCCTCGCCCTCATCATGCTCAGCATGGGGTTAACATTGACCGCGCAGGATTTCGCACGGATTCTGGAAATCCCCGGCACGATTCTGCTGGGCGTGGCCCTGCAATACCTCGTCATGCCTCTGCTCGCCTTCGGCCTCGCTCATCTATTTAAACTGCCGATTGATTTCGTGATCGGCCTGGTGCTGGTCGGGTGTTGTCCCGGCGGCACTGCGTCCAATGTGGTCTGCTTCATCGCCCGGCTGAACGTCGCGTTGTCGGTCACGCTCACCACCTGCTCGACCCTGCTGGCGGTGCTCATGACTCCGCTGTTGACTACCTGGCTCGTGCAATCCGCTTCGGAATCGTTGACGGGCACGGCGGTGGAGGTGGATACCCTTGGCTTGCTGATCAAAACCTTCCAGGTGGTGATTCTGCCGGTGACTGCGGGCATCGCCTTCAATCATTTTTTTCATACACAGGTGCAACGTACTGCCGCCTACACGCCGTTTCTGGCGGTGCTGTCCATCGTGTTCATCGTCGACTTCATTCTCGCCGCCAAAAAGGAGGCCATTCTGGAAAGCGGCGCCTCTCTCCTGTGGGCGGTAGTGATTCTGCATTTTCTGGGATTCCTGCTGGGCTATCTGCTCTCGAAGACCTTCGGAACCCGCGAACAGGACGCCAGGACGGTTTCGGTGGAAGTGGGCATGCAGAACTCCGGCCTGGCCACGGAACTGGCGCGGAGCAATTTTGCCGCCTTTGGGCTGGCCACCGTGCCGGGAGCCATTTCGGCACTCACCCACTGCATCCTGGGAAGCCTCATGGCCGGCCTGTGCCGTCTGTGGCCGGACCCCCACCGGGGGAGGG
>QIDN01000401.1 GCA_003229345.1 Nitrospirota bacterium
GAGGAGGATATCGAATGGGCCAGCTTCATGGCGTTTCTGTTTGGCCGGATGATCGGTTGTGCGGCGGAAATCGACGACCACACCAACCGGGGCAAGAACATGGATACCCGTACCCCGGCAAGCAAGGTGGCATACGTCGGGTAATCATTATTTAAATTGAGTTTCTAATAAAGCAGGCCGGTAATTTGCCGGCCTGCTTTTCTGTTCGGAATTTTAGCGGAACCGGTCGACTTTGAACCGGTACATCTCTATGGGTTCGTCATCGGGAATCTTGCCCTTGGCCCGGCAGATTTGGATTTGTTCTTCGGTCGAGTCCACCCCTTCCAGATCCGGCAACAGCACTCCCTGTTTGCCATTGCATCGTACCACCAGGCCGTAAACAGTGGGGTCCAGTTCTGATGCATCTAAAATTTTCTCCAAAGGCCGCACCACGTCGATGGAATACGTCAGATCCTGTAACTCTTCCGCGGTGATGGGAGAGAACCGTGGATCGTGCAGGGCCGCCTTGAGGGCGTTTTCGATAATCTCCATCGCCAGGTTCGGTTCGCACGGTTCCAGTGTGCCGATGCACCCACGCAGTTGTTTCAGTTTTTTGATCGAAACAAAAGTGCCGGAGCGTGATGTCAGGTCTTTTGAAAGGGGATCCGGACAGGATAATTTTTCGCTGTAGTTCAGGTAATGATGAACCGATTCCTGCGCTAATGAAACATAAGGATGTTGCAATGTTCTCATACCGACCTCCCTGCAGAGGTTCTCTGCACTCCTAAGATAATCCCAATGCGCAGAACCCGCAACTGACAAATGGTAATCGGGTGAGAAGAGGCTTAAATCAAATGCTTAAAACTGGGTGCTGTTTGCCAAAGTGGCTTTGGAGAGGGTGTAGCGGCTGAGGATGTAATCGGCGACGGCCACCAAGGCATCTTTGTATTGTGGTACAGGGAATGAAGTGGCTTGGATCGCCTCTTTCGCGCGGTCCATATGTTTGTGGGCCTGGGCAAGTGTATATTCCAGAGCTTTACCTTCACGCATGCGGTCCAGAATATAATCCAACTCCTTGTGGGTCAGTTTGTCGTTCTGGATAAATGCCTCGATTTCCTGTTTCAGCCCGTTTTTGGAATTATGGTACAGGTGGTGGAGCGGCAAGGTGACATGTCCTTCCTGAAAATCATTGCCCGCAGGTTTTCCCAATTGTTCCGGTGTTGCGTCGTAATCCATGAGGTCGTCCATCAACTGGAATGCCATCCCGAAATGATCCCCGAAAGCCACCAATGCCTCTTCTTGTTCTTTATCCGCCTCTGCAATCAAGCCTCCCAGCCGGCAGCTCAACGACAGGATCGAAGCGGTCTTCCGGTAGATCACATCCATGCAGTGTTTCTCGGTGACATGGATATCCCGCGCATTGGAAAACTCCAGCAAACCGCCCTCTACCAGGAGTTTGGCTGCCTTGGAGAAGGCTTTGAAAATAGTGGGATCGACATCATCGGCAAGCAGAGTCAGTGATTGAGCGATCAGGTAATCCCCGACCAGGATACTGGCATCGTTGCCCCATTTGGAGTTGACGGTTTGTCGACCGCGGCGGACAGTGGTTTCGTCCACCACATCGTCATGCAGGAGAGTTGCGGCATGGACATTTTCGACCACGCAACAGTGCTTGATGAGCGTTTCGTTCAATTCGGTGTCGCACAGGCGGGCGCTGATGAGCATGAGCAGGGGTCGGATCCGCTTACCCCCAGAACTCAGGATATACTCCCCGATTCCAGGAACGATCGGGATATCCGAAAGGAAGTTGTCCTTCAGCGCCAGCTCGACCTTTTCCAGGTCGGGTCGGAAGAGTTGGGTGACTTCTTTATAATTCATAGTGGGACTCTCCATGGGCACCCCCTTTGCAAAAAGGTTTAATCCGGGGCTCCACAGGCGACCGGAACCAAGGTGGCGACGACCCCTAATTCAACCACATTTTGGTCGCAAAGGTGTTACTAATATGGGAAAATCACTACTTTGTCAAGGGTTTTATAATCGGCAGCGGGCACCAGAAAACCCTTGTAAAATCGGCTGATTATACACTATTTCGGAAGCTCCGGCACCTCTCGGATGCCGCCGAAACCTTTGAATTTTATAACCCAATGGAAATTACCCAAAAATCTGAAAATCCGGCGGTTTCGGTCATTATTCCGGCATTCAACCGGGCCTGGTGTCTGGGGGAAACCCTGCAGTCGGTTTTGGACCAAACGTTCAAAAATTTTGAGGTGATCGTGGTGGATGACGGTTCGACAGATGGCACGGCTGCTCTCCTGCGGCAATTTCCGCAGATCCGGGTCCATCGCTGGGAGGATAACCGGGGTGTTTCCGCCGCCCGGAATCGGGGCATCGAAATGGCCCGGGGGGAGTGGATCTGCTTTCTGGATTCGGATGATCAGTGGGTCGAAAACAAACTGCAGGTGCAAGTGGATTGGATGCAGACGCACCCCGAATGCCCGGCCTGCTATACGGATGAGATCTGGATTCGCAACGGCGTCCGGGTGAACCCGAAAAACAAGCATCGCAAATATTCGGGTGATATTTTTCGGCAATGCCTGCCCTTGTGTATCATCAGTCCATCGTCCATCATGATGCGTGCCTCGGTTCTGGAAGCGATCGGTGGATTCGATACCGATCTTGCCGCCTGTGAGGATTATGATTTATGGTTGCGGCTGGCCTCGCGGTACCCGGTGGATTTCATTCCCGAAAAACTCATCATCAAAACCGGCGGTCATGCCGACCAGTTGTCGCAAAAGTTCCGGGGCATGGATCGCTTCCGTGTCTACGCCTTGGAAAAAATTCTGAAACAGAATATCCTCAGTCCACAGCAACGCGCCTGGGTACTGGAGGCCCTTATCGAAAATTGCTCGATTCTGCGCATCGGTTACAACAATCGTGGCAAACACGAAGAAGCCCGACTCTATGAGCAGGCGACTGAACAATACCGCGACATGCTTGACGGAAACGGCAATTCGTCGCATGCGGTTCAACCTTTTGAGAAAGAGATGCTATTGCATGCGCTGGAAGATTGATTGCGTATTGGCGTGGGGCTTGATTTTTATTTTCGGGTTGGCGTGTGGCGTCGCCGCCGGAGAAAAGCCGGTGAAGACCGGAGAGGTGATCGCCAAAATCCGTAAACAGTGTTACGTCATTCTTCAGCAGGCTCTGAAAAGTGAGGAGGCCTTTGTTCGCAGCGGTGCCGCGCGTGCAGTGGGGGAGTCGGAAGATCCGAACCTCATCCCACTTCTCGAAAAAGGAGCGAAGGATTTTTATCCCACCACTCGCCAGTTTGCCCTGCAGGGCATTTCCAGCCTTTCAAAGAAAAAAGCCAGAACATTGGGACGCGAACGACTGGACGACTCCAATATCTGGGTAAAAAGTACTGCGCTCGACCTTCTGGCGGATTTGAACGATACGGAATCCATTGACGCCATTAAGCCCTTGCTCAAGGCACCGGACCGCATGGTGCGCCTCGCCGCGGCTTATACCCTGGTTCGGTTGGGGGAGGAACAGTATTTCAGCGAACTGACCCGCGCCGTCAAAGGTGGAGATATCGTGCATCGCTTTCAGGCCATCACCTACCTCGGCAAGATCGGTGATGAGGTTTCCCTGCGCCAATTGAAAGACTTGTTGGAGTCCGACGAGGAGCAAGTATTGTCCGCCAGTTTAAAGGCGCTCGGTGAGCGGGCGGATATGGAATTATTCCGGCCTCTGGTGAAGTTGAGTCTTCACGAGAGCCCCACGGTGCGGCGCAACGC
>QIDN01000324.1 GCA_003229345.1 Nitrospirota bacterium
AGGAGCCGAGGAAAATTTTATGGGAAATAATGATCTCTCTTCTCAGAAAGTGAAAACATTTATTTTCAATGTCAAAACTTCCCTGGATGAAGATGATGCTCAAATTTGCGTGGTTCCGAACGTGGCCTGGGCCGCTTTAGCCAGAGGGCATGAGGTCATTCTGATGTTCGATGGCAGCGCGGTGACCTCGGTTAAAAAGGGAGGTTTCTGGGATTCAACGAAGACAGATATGGATCGGGCCAAATTACCGGAACGGGAGAGAAAAGCTTTAGCTCAACAGTTTGATCACCCTCTCGAAGAAATCCCTCACAATTACGGGGAATATCTGGGTTTTTTGAAAAATTTGGGTGTCAAGCTGTATATCAACCGGACCATGATGCTTCTTTATAAAATAGAGCCGGAGGAAATTGATTCCAATCTCGACCCGATCGAGCTTGCTAAAATGATTGAGTTGATGGAACACGCAGATGTTTATGCGGCCTATTGAATCGCCAAAGAGGCGAATGGAATATTTGTTTATCATAATAATTTGGGTGGAGAGAAAGAATGGAAATTGAATTTCTTTATTTTGAAGGTTGTCCCAATCATGAACCTGCGCTTCAACTCCTGAAAAAAGTGATGGGGGAGGAAGGAATCTCCGCACCGGTCAAAGAAACGGACGTGGTCTCGGATTCCATGGCCCAGGGAGTTCGGTTCGCGGGATCCCCCTCGATCAGGATTAATAATCAGGATATCGAAGCCGAGGGTATCGCTGAACAGGGATATGGCCGGAAATGCAGGATTTATTCGGTGGATGGAGCTCCCAAAGGGGTTCCCCCGGAATCATTAATACGCAAGGCCTTTGCTCAAGCCAAAACGAAAGGGTCTTGTTGTGAATGAAAGAATCAGGTTGTTAAGTTTCTTTTAAATATTACAAGGAACCGAACTATGAAAAATCGTCCTGAGCTTCATCGTATTTCTACAGCCACATTTTTTTTGTTGGTGTTGGCTTTGAGTGTATCCCCGATTCCGGCCTTTGGAGCTGACGATAACCTTATATCCCAGGGCGAGCAAGCCCGGGCCAAGGGCAAAATGATTGTGGCGGAAAAACTCTTCGCCCAGGCGGCGGCGGCCAATCCGCAAGGTTATAGAGCCATGAAAGCCCTGGCGGAGATCAAATTCGAATTGGGAAAGCTTAAGGAAGCGAATGACTTGATTGAACGTTTGCTGACCTTGCAGGTAACGGGAGGGCGGCTGGTTCTGGTTTATTTGAAAGATGAAAAGGAACCCATTTCAGGGGAACTGGTAGATGAAACCGTGGTGAAGATGGAAATAAGCGAAGAAGACTCAGGCCCCTATATGAAAAATCCGATGTTTATGCCGGTTGAATATTATCGCATCTTTTTGTCGAAGGACGGAAAAGTCAAAATTTTTCCTAAAAGCCAGGTCCGTATCAAGTATGTCGGCATTCCCCGTATTATCCGGGAACGTGTGGTCGAGTTACGGGAAAAAGTCAAAAAGAAAATGATTGCCAGTATTCAAGCTGGAAAGCCGGTGGAAATGGTCATCCTTAAAGGAGGCTGTTTTGAAATGGGAAGCGATAAAGGCGGTGCTCTCGAAAAGCCCGCGCATGAGGTATGCGTTTCCTCATTCACCATGGACAAGTACGAAGTGACGCAAAAAGATTTTCAGGCAAAAATGAATGGCAACCCCTCGCTGTTTCCCGGAGCAAATCTTCCGGCAGACAGCGTTACCTGGATGGAGGCTACAGAGTACTGCCAGAAATCCGGGAAGCGATTGCCCACGGAGGCGGAATGGGAGTATGCGGCGCGGGGAGGCACCGCCTCCGAGTTCTACTGGGGAGAACAGATAGAACCAGGGAAAGCCAATTTTTGCGACCGGGAATGCGCTCTCAATGTCCGCTTTCCTGAGATTTCGGATGGATTCAAAAATACCGCGCCGATCGGTTCCTTTTCTCCCAACCCGTTCGGACTGTATGACATGGCCGGTAATGTTAGCGAGTGGGTTTTTGATTCCTACCATGAAGGTTATTACATTATCAGTCCAAAAGAAAACCCGAAAGGCGCTCTTCTTCAGGTTTCCCAGAAACCTAGGCAAGGTGAACCTGACAGTTTGTTTCTGGCCGAACGGTCGGCCAGCCGTAAAGTGGTGCGGGGAGGGGCGTGGGAGACAACGACCTTTATGCTTCGTCCCTCCAGTCGCAAGGTGTTTTATCCCGGTTACCGGATCGAGGGAGTGGGTTTTCGCTGTGCCGCCGATTTGAAGTAATTCCCTAACCTCTTTGGGAAGCTATTATTTTTTATGAATAAAGTTGAGTTTTTTTATTTTGCCGATTGTCCAAATTATTTACTCGCCTTGGATATCCTGGATGAAGCTTTAACTGATGAAAATCTTGATTGGCCGGTTGAAATGATTCTTGTGAATACCGAGGAAACTGCGGTATCGCAAAAATTTTTAGGCTCCCCCTCCATTCGGATCTGCGGGGCAGATTTGGAATATTCTCCAAGTGAAGAAAGGGAGTATGGCTTGAAATGCCGGGTCTATCTGTCTGATGGAAAAACTCAGGGATTCCCTCCGAAAAAACTGATCAGGGATGCCATTCAGAGAGCCAAGGCGCAAAATCCCTAATTGAGATAGACCTTTCTTAAGAGGATTTATTTCATAAAAAAACGGCATTCCCATAAGGGAGCGCCGTTTTCTTTTTGGATTGATACAGGTGCTCAGTAGCGATAGTGCTCCGGTTTGAGGGTTTCATCTATTGCTTAAGAAGGCCATCGATAGCGGTAAAAGTCTGGCCATTTGCCCCTACGGTTAGTAGCGGTAATGTTCCGGTTTGTACGGCCCCTCGACCGGCAGGTTCAAGTACTTGGCCTGCTTGCCGGTCAACGTTGTCAGCTTGACGCCCAGTTTTCCGAGGTGCAGTCGCGCCACTTCTTCGTCCAGTTTCTTGGGCAATACATAAACTCCCAATTCATATTTCTTGGTGAACAGTTCGATCTGCGCCAGCACCTGGTTGGTGAAGGAGTTGGACATGACGAACGAGGGATGCCCCGTGGCACAACCCAGATTGACCAATCGGCCTTCCGCCAGCAGTACGATGCAATGCCCGTCCGGAAACGTGTACTTGTCCACCTGCGGTTTGATTTCTTCTTTTTTGATGCCGGGGAAATTATTCAGTTTCTCCACTTGGATTTCGCAATCGAAGTGGCCGATGTTGCAGACGATGGCCGTGTCTTTCATCTTTTCCATGTGATCGATGCGTATGATGTCTTCACAGCCGGTGGTGGTGACGTAAATATCGCCTTCCGCGATGGCATCTTCCATAGTGGTGACCTCAAAACCCTCCATCGCCGCTTGCAGGGCGCAGATGGGATCGATTTCCGTGACCAGCACGCGTCCGCCATACGACCGCATGGAGTGCGCGCATCCCTTGCCTACGTCGCCGTAACCGGCGATCACGATCACCTTGCCGGCGAGCATCACGTCGGTGGCGCGTTTGATGCCATCCGCCAGAGATTCGCGGCATCCGTACAGATTGTCGAATTTCGATTTGGTAACGGAGTCGTTGACGTTCATCGCGGGAATTTTCAACTCGCCGTCCTCGATCATTTTATAAAGTTTGTGCACGCCGGTGGTGGTTTCATCGGTGACGCCCTTGATGTCCGCCAGCAATTCTGGATGTTTTTCATGCACGTAGCCGGTCAGGTCGCCGCCGTCGTCGAGAATCATATTGGGACCCTGACCGTTATCGAACGG
>QIDN01000029.1 GCA_003229345.1 Nitrospirota bacterium
GCCACCTTGAGGATGCCGCCGGCCGGTCCTTCGGATACCAGCTCACCTTTTTCCGCGTTGCACTGGACGGGAAGGATAAAGTGGATAACCCCTCACAATGGAAAATCGGCCACATCTATTTCGCACACATGACGCTTTCGGATATTGAGAACGAAAAATTTTATTTCTTTGAACGCATCAATCGCGCAGGGCTGGGACAGGCCGGTGCTGAATCGGATCAATTAAAAGTATGGAACGAAGACTGGTCTCTCACGGAAAGCGATGAAGCCCATCATCTGAAAGCGCGGGAAGGAGAGGTGGCGTTCGATTTGAAACTCACGCCATCAAAACCACTCGTGATTCATGGCAGGGATGGAGTGAGCCAGAAGGGCGAGGCGTCAGGCAACGCTTCGCATTATTTTACTTTCCCGCGCATGCGGACGGAGGGCGAGGTGACTCTGAAGGGTACAACCTATCGGGTGAAAGGCCTGAGTTGGATGGATCACGAATTTTCCAGCAATCAGTTGAGTGATGCGCAGATTGGATGGGATTGGTTTTCGGTCCAGCTCGACAATGGCACCGAACTCATGATTTATCAGATTCGAAAAAAAAACGGAGCGATTGAAAAAAATTCCAGCGGGACGTGGGTCGATGCGGACGGCAGGGGAACGCACCTGGTTCTCAGCGAGTATTCCATTCAACCCGAAGGGCAGTGGGTCAGCCAACAGTCAGGCACTACCTACCCCGCTGGTTGGATTCTGGAAGTCCCGAAACACGGTATCCGTTTGCAGGTGATACCGGAGATGGCGAATCAGGAACTGCATCACCTGCGCTCGATCTCCACCTCCTATTGGGAAGGCAGTGTAGAAGTGTCGGGTACCGTGAAAGGCAAACCGGTAACAGGCAAAGGTTACGTCGAACTGGTGGGCTACACCCAACCCCTCAAACAGGAGCTACCGAAATAATATGATGTCCATCAAATGGCTGGCTGAAAAAATATTTATTCCGAAAAGCGACCATCGCTTTAAATTTAAAGCGAATGAAGGCTATCTTGTGCGGCTGGAGCAAAAAATGAAGGAAAAGGGGATTACGATTTTGGAAAAAACCGAAAAAAGTATACGGTTTAGGTGTAAAGATACCCAAGTAGGCGGATGGTGGCGTATCGGAGTCCATAAAATAGAAGTTATCGCCATTGAAACAAAAGAAAACTTATACGATATTACGATTCGGTTTCTTGGTGTTAAGAATCTTGGGATTTTATTTACTGTGGTTTTATGGGTGGCTGTGATTTATAAAATTATTTCTCAGGACTATTCCAACCTTGTAGTTTTAATGCCAGTTGCAATAATTTTCCCTCACTTGATAAATTGGCAGGCGATACTTCTCATTGCCTGGAAAATTGAGTTATGGCTGGGCGCTCCTGGATTAATTAATAAAAATTAAACTCAGACACGTCACGCCACCGTCGGCTTTTTGGAATTCGCTCATCTCTATCGGAAAAGTTGAAAAACCATGCGCCTGAATGCGTTGTTCCAGTTTTTGGAACCCGGCGGGCAGGATCACGTTTTCTCCTACTGCCAAACAATTCGCCGCATAGGTTTCCTCTTTATCTACCTCAATCCATTCAAGTTCACGGAACGGTTCGGTTTCGACATGGGATGGATTAATGACCAATAAACCTTTCCCCAAAGTGCTGACCGACGTTTTTAGATGAAGTCCATTCTTCACGCGTACCGGCACCACTTGCTTGGAGGTCAGCGGTTGCAGGGCTTCGATGGCTTCGGCGGAGGTTCGTTGGGATTGGCCGACGAATAGGGTGTCTTCTGTTTGCAGGATGTCGCCGCCATCGACGAACACCGGCGCTTGCAGGCGCAAGACCGGTAAGCGCGACTGAAGGGCGTCCGCCAGAAATGACACTTCCCCCTGGCGGCTGGCTTCTTTCATCGAGCAGAGGACGGCCCGGCCATTCAGGATTACCGCATTATCCTCGATAAACACGCTGTCTGGAAAAGCGTCCAGCGGCTCCAGAATTTCTACGGCCAAGCCGGCGGTTTGAAGTGCCTCACAATAAGCCGCGTGTTGCTGCCGGGCTTTTTGAAAATTGATGGAAGTTACTTCCGGATGTTCCGAGAGGGCGTTGGTAAAATTGCTGGAGGGCCGACGGACCAGCGCCCGCATAGTAGCATTCATATTTCATTCCTGGCGGAGGTCCGGTTCCTTATTCGATGGCGGGGCGGATCAGCAGTTTCGATAGATAAAGTTTGGTCAGCATTTTGCGGCATCCCTTATAAACTTTAAGCATATCTTTGCTTGCTGGGCAATAGGCCGCTCTGTGTCCGATCTTTTTGGGCGATATAGACAATCCCATCCACGAAGGTGAAGTCGTGTTTGGTGAAACGCATTTTTCTGCGTTGGTACTCATCCGGGTGACCGTACAGGGCATCGAGTTTCGGTACGTTTTCTTCCAGCATTTCATACAGCACGCCTTCCATCATCCCCAGATTATCCTTGGTGGGCGCGATGTTGGCATGGCCCAGTTTTTCTTTGCCGCCGTTATCCGGTGGGATTTTGTTGAATACCAGCTTATAAGCCGAAAGGGATACACTGAAGGCCGCCTCATATTCCAAACCCGCCTTCTTGATAACCTCGGGGTTCATCATTTCATCATAGGCGAACCAATTGATTAAATTGGGCATTTATAGACTCCTGAATCTTTGCGATGAAAAAACCATCTAAAATCATAAAGCAAAAAAACCCTTTTGAATCGGGGTTTGATCACGGGTGGCATTGATAATATCAAAAAGCGCCAAAAACATCCTTGAAAAAAAACAGCACAATTGAGTAGCTTGGTGCTATTATTATTTTCTTGGGAAGTTCCCCCGGTAATTTTCAACCCCTGATCCTACCATCGGGTCCAGACACATCTTTTTAAAGGAGTGGTTTCTATGTCGGGAAAAATCGTCACTGTATCTGACGCTGAGTTTGAATCTGCCGTGCTCCAGGGTGATAAGCCTGCCTTGATCGATTTTTGGGCGGAGTGGTGCCAACCCTGTAAAATGCTGGCTCCCACAGTGGAAGAAATTGCCGGTGAGTATGCGGATAAAGTCTTGGTGGGCAAGTTGAACGTGGATGACAACCCGGCGACCGCCACCAAATATGGAATTCGCGGCATTCCGACCCTGCTGTTGTTCAAGGGGGGACAGGTCGTTCAGCAACTCGTCGGGGTCAAATCCAAGGCCGAGATCAAAAAGATCATCGACGAGAATATATAAAAATTCGCATTATTCCGCCCTCGGGTTTCCCGGGGGCGTTTTTTTTTGGAATCTGGAAGGAATCAGGCGGGGGAAGCTGATTCCAGAACCGGAACCAGGCCGAGGTTTTCGATCATTTCAATATCCCGTTTGGGATCCTGCCCCTTGGTGGTCAGGTAATTGCCGCCCAGAATGCCGTTGGCGCCCGCCGCGAACAATTTTTCCTGCTGACCGGCAAACACTTCTTCCCGGCCACCGCACACGAACAGATCCATACGCGGCATCGCCAGCCGGTGCAGGGCAATGGTTCTCAGCGCTTCATACAATTCAATAGGCTCCATGTTTTCCGTCGCCGTGCCCTTAAGAGGTTTCAAAAAATTGATGGGATAGGAATCGGTTTCCAAGTCTTTGATGTCGAACACCATCTCGACCCGCTGCTCGTAAGTCTCACCCATCCCGAAAATTCCGCCGACGCATACGTGCAGTCCTGCTTCTTTTGCGTTGTGGATGGCCTGCACCTCATCCTGATACGAATGGGTGGTGACGATGTTTTCGAAATGACTGGCTGCGGTTTCGACGTTGTGGTGGAACCGGTCGAGTCCCGCCGCCTTCAGTTCCTTCAGATGTTCGGTGCTCATCAATCCCAACGAACAGCACACTTCAATTTTGGTTTCCGCCTTGATCATTTTGATGGCTTCGATCAGGGTGTCCAGTTCATTGCGGTCGGTCATGGCGGTGCCGGAAGTGACGATGGAAAATTCGTTGGAGCCGAAGGCTTCGGCTTCTTTCGCGGCGGCGAGGATTTCCTCGGGTTTCATCAGGCCGTATTCCGGTGAGTCGGTCTCAAATTTCGACGACTGGGCGCAGAACCCGCAGTCCTCCTGGCACTTCCCGGACTTGGCGTTGACAATCGAGCAGATTTTAACCGCATTGCCCATAAACCGGTCGCGCACCCGGTCGGTGCCCTCGAACAAGGCATCCAACTCCTCATGGTCCAGAGAGCCGAGCTCCAACGCCTGTTCGCGTGAAATACCCTGGCCGGCAAGACCGGCATTTATCATCGATTCGATCAATTCTGTACGCATATTCGAAATTTAAAAATTAAGGGACCATTTGTGACGGTGTTTGACACAACTGAATTTAAGATACTAGCACAGGCCCTGATGGATTATCAAAACCAAATGCGGGGTAGCCCCCGCTGGCTACTGGCTGACGGTTAAAGGCAATCGATGGTCATGGGGCGCAGTTCTAAGGAGGATACGAAGATAACATTCCAATCGCGGGAATCAGCCTAGGCGAAATAGCCTCTCCTGCTAAGGAGCCTCCCCGTCAGGGGAGCGGTAGTCGTCCAGCAGGGCCTTCAATTCCCCGGCGGAGGTCACCGGTGCCCGGCAGGTGCCGTGTTCGCAGACGTAAGCCGTGGCTTTTCCATCCACAACCTTTTTGTCGGCCAGGAGAGGAATGCGTTGTTTCTCCGGAGCGTCCTCCCAGGCAAACGCAAATACCGCATTCGGGAAGAACCCGGTGCGGATGAGTTTGAGCATGTCGTCGGCGGATGCGTGATCGCGCGGCGCGACAATGGCCACTTCTTTTTTCCCGGACAAGTACAGGTGCAAAGCCTGCATCATGAACGGCGAGTTGAGGCCGTACTCCATCATTTCAACATGAAACGCCACAAAAATATTTTCCGCCCGTTTCTCCAGGTCCAGGTCCAGCCGGTAAGCCGATAATTTCAGTAAAGCCAAAGCCGCGTTGCTGTTGCCGGAAGGCTCGACCCCGTCGTAACCGGAAATCTGCCGCACGATTAAATCTTCGCCGTCGCTTGCGGTTTCGTAATAGGCGTGCGACGCTTTGAATTTATCCTCGACGGTCTGCATCAGTTCCGCCGCCTTGTCGATGTAGTCAGGATTGTAGGTCGCCTCGTACAGTTCGAGGCAGGCCACGGCGATGGAGGTGTAATCGAACAGATAGCCGTCGTACCGCGCCTGACCGTCGCGCCACCGTCTTAATAACTTGCCATCATCGGTGTGCAGGTGCTCCCAGATAAACGCCAGCGCTTTTTCCGCCGTGACGATGCGGTCGTCATCGGCCAGCACGCGTCCGGTCCGCGCCATGGCGGAAATCATGAGGCCGTTCCACGAGGTCAGTACCTTGTCGTCCAGCAGGGGGCGGATGCGCTTGCTCCGCGTCTCCAGCAGGATTTTTCGGCCCTTGGCAATCCCTTCACGGACCACTGCTGTATCCAGGCTCTGCTCTTTCGCCAGTTGTTCCGGAGAACGGGTGACGTTCAGAATATTGTTGTGCTCCCAGTTGCCCGGTTGGGTGACGTTGTAAAAGGGAATAACGATACTGGCGGTCTGGCGGTCCAGCAGGTGTTCGATTTCGCCCTGCGACCACACATAAAATTTTCCCTCCACGCCTTCGCTGTCGGCATCCTCCGCACTGTAAAACGCGCCATCGGGATGCGTCATGTCGCGGTCGATGTACTCCAGCACGTCGTTGGCATAGTCCGCGTATTCTGAATGGCCGGTGACCTGGTGGGCTTCCATCAGGGCGGTGACGAACAGCGAGTTGTCGTACAGCATCTTTTCGAAATGCGGCACCAGCCAGTGATAATCGGTACTGTAACGCGCCAGCCCGCCGCCGATCTGATCGTAGATGCCGCCGTGCTTCATGGCCTTCAAGGTGTTCTCCGCCATCTCCAGGCTGAGTGCGTCGCC
>QIDN01000299.1 GCA_003229345.1 Nitrospirota bacterium
GATCCATATTCCGGGGCGCATCGCTACAGAACGCGAAGGCTTTGCCTGCCGCGCCTTCCAGCCGCAGTTTCACCGGATGCTCCGCCGACCGCTCATCGTACACCGTGACAAAATCCATCGACTTGGTGAACATTAGATAAGGAAGGTTCTCGGATTGATGCCGCTCTTTCCAATGCGCCACCGTCTTATGTAATTCTTCGACCAGGGCCGGGTCGATTTTCAGGTCCGACTCGAATTCAAAATCGTAGGCCACTTTCATGAGGTCGATGGTGTCACCGTCATACACATAGGAATACGCCACGCCGGGACCAGTGATGCGGATACCATACTGGTCCGGCCGTGTGAAGTAGGGACTGAACCGCTCCAGCCAGATATCGCCGACCGAGATCGGCGGTTGCAGGTGGGTGAGTGATTGGATCAGGTCGATCTGCTGGCGGTAGTCAGCGTCCGTCTCCAGCGGGAAGCCAGTCAGAATACTCCAGCTGACTTCCATGCCGTAATACAGGGCCCACTTCAGGCAGAATACGTTTTGGAGGGGGCGTACGCCCTTGTCCATCTCCTGCAGTTGGTTGGCGCTGAAACTTTCGATGCCGGGCTGGATCACATTCACCCCGCCGTGGGCCAGGTTTTTGATTTGCGCTTTGGTAAGGTTGCTCTTCACCTCGATGAAAAACTGCAGGTCGTAATTGTTTTTTGCGAACTCCCCGAACACGCCGTCGATGTATTTCATCTCCAGGATGTTGTCGACCAGCCGGAACCGGTAGCTGTTGTAGCGTTTGGAGAGGTCGGCCAGATCGGCGTGGACCTGCTCCATGGACCGCGCCCGGAACTCCATGGTCGAGGCGTTGAGGCCGCAAAAAGTACAGTGATGCTTCTCCCCCCACCAGCAACCCCGCGCGGTCTCGTACAGGATGATCGGATTCTCCAGCAGGGGAGACTGGGGATCGATCTCTCGGATTTGTTCCATATAATCGTCGTAATCCGGCGGACCATATTGTTTGAAGTCGGTGAAATTTCCCTGGCTCTCTTCGAAGCGGATGTCACCATTGATGCGGTAGATCACGCCTTTTGGGATCGGGCCGTCCGATTCCAGCGCTGCCATCAAGGCGGGGAGCGAGTCTTCCGCTTCGCCGGAGATGACGTAATCGATCCACTCGAACACCCGGAAATATTCGAGGCCCATTTCCGAATCGAAGTTGGAGCCGCCGAACATGATTTTAACAGAAGGGTATTTTTCCTTGATCAGCTTGGCGAGGGTAACGCTGGCGATGTTCTGATTGAAGGTCGAGGTGAAGCCCACCACCCCGTAATCCCCCCAATTCACAGACTCTAATGCCCATTGGAGAAATTCCGGCACCATTTTGGTTTTAACGTCGCTTAGGAAAGATTCCGGCCGGTTGATGGTGCGGGTGATGTTCTGGAGATGGGATTTGAAATGCTCCGTGTATTCCTGGTTCTTCTTGGATTCGCCAAACAGCATGTGGGAGAACAGCCATTCGCCGATCAGAAACCGCTCCTCGCACAATTTGTTGTAGACCTCCATATCGATCTGGTGAGCGAAATGGAGATTCAGGTAAAAACTTTTCACCTCGTGGCCGTGCGTTTTCAGCAGGGTCGAAAGCGTCCCCAGCTGAATGGACGGATACACATGAAAGCCGAACGGCATATTGACTAATGCGACTTTAGAAGGCATGGCAGTCATCTTATCAATTCACCTACCTCAATTCACCCGAAAAGTGTGGGGCGGGAGCTTCTACAGGACGTCGACTGATCCCTAAACGGTTTGATTTGGTGAGAGGTTGGTATTATCCTGAATGGGCGGGATTTGTACCGCCCGTCATTTTCAGGAGTTTTAACCAGAAATCAGATCATATAGATTGGGACACTTTATGAGAAAAGCAATGGTCTGTATCGCGATAATGTTGTTTTTGGTAGCGTGTAATTCCTCTGCGTCTGCGCCCAAAGTAAGCGTCGTGTTTTCCGAGCCTCTGCCGGAATCGGAGGGTGAGTTGTTGTATCTGGATATGAAATGCCCGGCCTGCCACGGTCATCAGGGATCAGGGGACGGATTTTTTTCGAACGACCTGCAACCGCAACCGGGGGACTTTTCTTCCGCCGAGGTCATGGGAGCCATCCCGGATGACCAATTGAAGGACGCGATCCGCAATGGCAAGGGCGGGGTAATGCCGAGTTACGCCCGATTTACCGACCATCAGGTTGGGGAATTAGTCCGTTATATCCGTTCTCTGGCGCAATCCTCTTCAAATTGAGCCATTTGCGTAATCGTGTCACCCTGAGCCTGTCGAAGGGCGACACGGTATCGTACTTCGACAGGCTCAGCATGACACCGAAGGCATAGCGGAAAGGCTAAAATTACCCCGGAAGTGGTCCGGGCAGTTTTTTCTTGGAATTTGCGGTATAATTATGTATTATTTCCGGTTCTTGTTGAATCCTCTCCCTGGTTTCTCCAAATCACACCGACACAATTATCTATCGAGGAAACACCCACAATTATGAGTAGTGAATTGATTCGTAACATCGGCATCATTGCGCATGTCGACCATGGCAAGACCACACTGGTGGACTGCCTTCTCAAGCAGGGCGGCACGTTCCGCGCCGATAAGGTGATGGAGACCTGCGTAATGGACAGCAACGACCTGGAGCGCGAGCGCGGCATCACCATCTTTTCCAAAAATGCATCCATCCGTTATCAGAAATATAAAATTAATATTGTCGATACGCCGGGCCATGCCGATTTCGGTGGGGAGGTCGAACGCATCCTGAAAATGGTCAATGGCGTGCTGTTGATCATCGATGCCGCCGAGGGGCCGATGCCGCAGACCCGGTTCGTCCTCAAAAAATCGCTCGACCTGGGTCTCAAACCCATCGTGGTGATCAACAAGATCGACCGTCCCAGCGCCGACCCGGCGAAGGCGCTCGATGAGGTGTTCGATCTGTTTGTGAACCTGGGAGCCAACGACGCACAATTGGATTTTGCCACCATTTACACATCCGCCAAGCAGGGATTCTGCCGTCTGGAACCGGACGGGGAAAACCACGATATGAAGCCTCTGCTCGATCTTATCGTCGAAAAAGTGGAGCCGCATGGCGGCGACCCGGAAGGCGCGTTTCAAATGCTGGTATCTTCCATTGATTACAACGATTACGTAGGTCGTATTGCCATCGGCAAAATTCAACGCGGCAGTTACGACTCGAAAAAAAATATACGCTGATCAACCGGGCGGGCGACATGCAGGAATTTAAGATTACCAAGCTGTTTACCTACGAGGGACTGGAGCAGGTGGAGGTGGGCTCCGCTTTGACCGGCGACATTATTGGTATTGCCGGGATGAAGGAAGTGGATATCGGTGAGACCATTGCCGACAGCGAATATCCCGAAGCTCTACCGGTGATCGAAATTGACGAGCCGACGCTGTCTATCAATTTTATCGTTAACGACTCTCCATTCGCGGGCCGGGAAGGGAAGTTTGTCACCTCACGGCAGTTGCGTGACCGGTTGTTCAAGGAAATTAAAAAAAATGTCGCCCTCCGGGTCGAGGAGACCGGTGGCGGGGACGCGTTCAAGGTTTCCGGGCGGGGTGAGCTTCATCTCGGCATCCTCATTGAAACCATGCGCCGGGAAGGCTATGAGTTTGCCGTGTCCCGGCCGGAAGTGGTGATGAAGGAGGTCGATGGTAAAACCCTGGAGCCGGAGGAGTTCGTTATCATTGACGTGGACGAAGC
>QIDN01000151.1 GCA_003229345.1 Nitrospirota bacterium
GATAACACGTCGCAGCTGATCGGGCTGGAAAATCCCATCAGCGAGGAAATGAACACCATGCGTCCCAGCCTTCTGCCGGGTCTGATCAAATCCGCCGCCCACAATCTCCTCCGGAGACAGAAAAGCGTGCAGTTGTTCGAGCAGGGCCATATTTTCTTCGATAAGAAGGGCAAGGGGTCCCGTGAAATTGCATGCCTCGCGGCGCTGGCGACCGGGCCTTATCTCAACAGCGTGTGGAAGGACAACAGCAAATCGTTCGACTTTTACGATTTGAAAGGCGCGTTAGAATCTTTGGCGAACCACTTTCAAGTGGAAGTGGAGTATCGTTCTTGTAATCACACTTTTCTCGATTCTGGGGAAACCAAGCCTTCGGCGGACGTTTTTGTCGGAGACCGGTGTATAGGATACCTCGGTCGGCTCAACCCCATGCTTTCGGACCGTTGGGCGGTGAACACTGAAACTTATGTTTTCGAGCTGAATATGGAGGCATTAGCGGTGGCGATTCCGGATCGGACCCGTTTTCAGGCCATTCCCAAGTATCCAGAAACCTACCGGGATATTTCCATATTGGTGAACCAGGATGTCAAGGCCCAGGAGATAAGCGATTTGATCCGCGAGACCAGTAGACCCTTGATCCGCCGGGTGGAACTGTACGATCAGTACCAGGGCAAAAGACTGCCCCCTGGCAAGAAAAGTCTTACTTTTGCCCTGTCTTTTCAATCTCCTGAAAAAACCCTGACCGACGAGGAAGTGAACCCCATTTTCGAGAAAATCGTGGGAAACCTTTCAGAACAGTTGGGAGCGGCTCTCCGCGAGTAATTGGCATCCTATTCAGGCATTTAACGTGGATTGACACCTCCCGGCGGCGGTGGTAGGATTCGCCCATGCCCAAGAATCCCATAGATAAATTGGAAGATTTGATCCCCAAACTCGTCGAGGAAACCCGGCAACTGCGTGAGGATAATCAGCTTCTGCAGAAGGAGTTGAAAGCGTTTCGTTCGGATTTGGAACGTTCCGAGAAAAACGGAGCGAACCTTCAGGGTAAAATTGAACGGTTGGGTGAGTTGGAGAATGTGCAAAAGCGACTGGAGAAGGACCAGAGTAAAATCCGGTCCACTGTGAAGAACCTTTTGGCGGGGATCGAAAAAATCAGTATTGCCCTATAAAAATTATGACTGACAAAAGCCAGATCACCATTTACGGGAAAACTTATAATATCAAAGCTGATTTGTCCGGGGTCAATCCGCAGGACTTGGCGGATTACGTGAATGAAAAGATGCACGAATTGTCGAGTGGTAAAATAAAACCGTCGACGATCGATCTGGCCATTTTGACCGCTCTGAACATCGCCGGAGAATTGTTCGAGGCCAAAGAGATTGTCAAACAGGAAATGACACAGAAAAAATCGGGCCGGAAGGAAGAGGAACAAAAGGCCCGCCATCTGGTGCAAATGGTCGAAAAAGAATTGAGCCAGATTAAGTCCTCCCGGGGGGTTGCCAGGTGAGTTATCTCTTGAGGGGGCTTCGGAAATTGTGATAGGATAATCAGTAGTAGAAGGGATTATGTGCTTCCCTGTGGTGCTCGAGTAGAAGATCCATTCTTGAGCCAACATTTGAATCAGGGGTCGAAACTGGCTGTGGTGTGCATGCCTTCTCGGAGGAAGCCTAAAACAGTATACGGAGATCCCACCTGTCCTTGGCAGGTTCAAGAAATGATTTTTGCACGGCATTCGCGGGGAAGCATTTTTTTAATAAATTGTTTCAAGAGACGTGACGATAGAGCGTTGGATCGGCTACCCTGATAGGATGATGGCAATAATGAACGGATCACGAATCAAGGATACGTTTTTAATCGATATAGGTACTTGGTGTCTTCTGGAATATTTGGAATTTCGACCTTCTCCCGCCGGGTCGACCAGTGGTCAAACCCCATATCTTTCCTTGATCTCCTTCGATTCCGTTTAGAAGCAGAGCCGTCCAGTCAAGGGTTGAGCCTGTTTTTCCCTGATCCCTCTTCTTGAAACAAACGATCTGTTTAGTTCTTTAAGGGCAAGTCCGGTGTGGCCGGAACTTTTCCTGAGCGAATGTGCGTCAACTTTGAATGCAAAGAATTCATCCTGGGTTTTGGCAGGATGGAACTGGGAAGTCGGATGTGGCAACGGAAGCGCTTTTTCAGCAGAAAGCAACGATCCGAAAAGAAATTCTAGAGAAGCGTAAATCCCAGGATCCGAAGAGTCGGGCCGCGCAAAGCCGTAGCATTATCAGGACTCTGTTGAGCCGCAAGGAGTTTCAAAAAGCGGATAAGATTTTGATTTACCTTTCCAAGGATGGGGAAGTCGGCACCGATAATTTATTGGGCCGGGCGTTTGAACTGGGAAAACGGGTTTGCGTTCCGGTGGTGGACCGGGAAAGTAATGAACTCCGTGTTTCAGAGTTACCCGGCCCCGATATCACTTTCCGGCGGGGAGCCTTTGGGGTTCGTGAGCCGGCAGAAGAAGATTTGAATTTTGTGTCGCCGGCTCAGATTGATCTGGTGATAGCTCCCGGTCTGGCGTTTGACCGGCGGGGAGGCCGTATTGGATACGGCAAGGGGTACTACGACCGGCTGCTAAGCCGTTTGGGTTCGCAGATACCCCGGATTGCTTTGGCGTTTGATTTTCAGGTTTTGGATACCGTTCCTCAAGACAAGAACGATATCCAGGTCGACACTATCATTACCGAGAAAAGCACGATGGACTGTTCCGGCATCTAGGGAGCGGGAAGGTTCATTTTTACCATAGGAACAAAGAGGACTTTACAATGGAAGCCTTTCAGAATATTCAGGTTAACTTAATAACCTTGATTATAGGGATTATCCTGGCTTTGGTGGCCGGATATCTGCTGGGATATTTTCTCCGCAAAATTTTTACCGATTTCCAGATCAAGGAAGCCGAAGCACTGGGCGAGAAAATCATCAAGGAATCGGAGCGCGAGGCGGAAACTCTCAAGAAGGAAGCCCTAATTGAGGCTAAAGAAGAAAAGCTTGCCCTGATCAGTGAAGCCAGAAAAGATTTGGAAAGTAAACAGACCGAACTGAGCGATAAGGAAAAAGAATACCGCCAAAAGGAAAACGAACTGAACACCCTAGTGGATAAAAACCGGGAAGCTGAAAGAAGCTTTGAGCGCAGACAACAAGAATTGAATGAAAATCAGCAAAAACTGGGGGAAAAGCAGGAAGAATATGATCGGTTGGTCGCCGAGGAGATCAAACAGCTGGAGGAAATCGGCTCCTATTCAGCGGAAGAGGCCAAGGAAGCGATTAAAAACCAAGTGATTCAGAGCGCGCGCTTGGAAGTGGCCAAGGAAGTCAGGAAGATCGAAGACAACGCCAAAAACAATGCAGATGACGAGGCACGCAAAATTATTTCCCAGGCCGTGCAGCGGCTGGCGTCGGACCATGTCGCCGAATCTTCCGTGTCTGTGGTGGAACTGCCCAACGATGAAATCAAAGGCCGGATTATCGGCCGTGAAGGAAGAAACATCCGGGCACTGGAACAGGCGACCGGTATTGACTTGATTATCGACGACACCCCCGGTGCCGTGGTCCTTTCCGGATTCGATCCCATTCGCCGGGAAATCGCCAAGCGTGCTTTAGAAAAGTTAACCCTCGACGGACGCATTCATCCCGGACGCATCGAGGAAGTGGTTGCCAAATGTAAAAAGGAAGTCGCTCAGGGTATCAAGGAAGC
>QIDN01000260.1 GCA_003229345.1 Nitrospirota bacterium
GCGGGTATCCCGGCCATGGAATGCATGATGAGTACGGTTCCGATGTTGACAATACTGCCCCCACCCTGTTGTTTCATCTGCCGCACTGCCGCCTGGGTGACGAAGTACGTTCCCTTCAGGTTGATGCGGATGTAGTTGTCGATATCTTCCTCGTTGTTGTCCAGGAAGGGTTTGAGTCCGAAGATTCCGGCATTATTGACGAGCACATCGACACTGCCGAAGCGTTCGACCGCCGTACGAACTATCTTTTCACCAGTCTCTTTATCGCCGATATCTCCCGGTGCCAACGCGATTCGGCCTGCGTCACCCAATGTTTTTGCGGCGGCGGCAAGCTTTTCACTATTACGAGAATTTAGAACGACATTGGAACCTCTTTCCAGGAATCCCTTGGCGACATCGAGACCGATACCACTCGACGCTCCAGTGATCAATACGGTTTGAGTTTTGTTGGACATGATATTTTCCTTTCATAAACGATTTTGAATAATGGCCCGGTTTAAAGGCCTTTAACGACTTCCGCCCGTTCCCCGGCGAGGTACTTGAGGACATCCACCCCGTCCAATATCAATGACGCGGCGTTAATCACCATCACGGAACGCACCCACACACCAAACCCGTCATTCGGCGGGATTTGATCGAGATGCGTCCATAGAAAATAAAGTAACGGGATCCAAAAGATATGACCGAGTCCCAATAAGCGTGAAAACCCTGTGGCGGCGGTGATTAAAGTCATGAGAACCATGCCGGCCATAAAACCGACCAGAACCACCTGGGCTTCCAACCGGTCCAGATAAAAAAGCGGGACGATCATGTTAAAGATCACCATCAACCCGATCCAGAGTTCTACGAGCAGAGGCTGACTCATGAGACCTTTGTTGAATTTGATAAATGCGTTCATGATTCAATTCCTTTCTTCGCAAATAGTTTTCGATTAAAGATTATTTTCGATGATGCGGGCGATTTCCTCTTTCGGTCTTACGCCCACGATCCGTTGCTCCACTTGCCCGTCTTTGAACAGCAACAGCGCAGGAATGCCGCGGATCCCATATTTGTGAGTAGTCATCGGGTTGGCGTCGACATCCAGTTTAGCGATCAGGACGCGGCCGCCGTATTCCCCGGCCAACGCCTCGATGGTCGGAGCCATCGCGTGGCAGGGTTGACACCAGTCGGCCCAGAAGTCGACCAGTACCGGTTGTTTGGATTGGATCACCGAGGTTTCAAAATCATCGTCGTCGAGATGAACCACTGCATTACTTACGGTACTATTTTCTTGATTCATGGTGTTTCTCCTTTCATATTTTTTCCAATATGGAATCAATCGCCTCCTGCGAAACGCAGGAGGCTCATCCGTCGTTATTAAAACGTAAGGACATTAAAACCCTGTTCCTGAAGTTTGCTCAGGCTGGGCAGTCCGGTGGTTTTGGGAACGGAGTTGTCCTTGATCAGATCGTATCCCGTGGTATCGGCGCCGAAAACTTCGGCACAGGCACAGGAGATACCCTGGATTTTGTCCGCTACCGCTTCAAACAATTCATGCGCGGGATGATCTTCTTTTTGCAGAACTGCCGGCCATCGTGTGCCGGCGCCTTGAAAGAGAATGGATACTTCCTTGCCGGCGTTTTTAAAATCGTAAGCCGATGCCAGGCCGTTGAACACGCGTCCCAGGGATTCTTCAGAGTCGTTTTTTGGATCGGATAGAATGATGATTGCAGTTTTCATTTGTATTGCTCCTTTTTTTAAGTGAGTTAAAGTTTTATTATTAAGAAAGTGCGGCTACGGTTTCCTGTTGGGAAAAGGCCGCCACGGCTTCCTCGGTGGACCAAACGGTATTGGCCAGAAACCGAAAATTGGTCAGGGCCGCATCGTAGCCGTTGCCTTCCGGAACGATGGCGGCGGCGGTGGCATCTTTCACCACGGCTACTTCAAAACCCTGCTCCAGCAATTCCCGCATGTGGCTTTCGACACAGAGGTTGGCAGACATCCCGGCCAGCACGACTTTGTCGATCCCGCGTTTTCTCAACTGCAGAACGAGATCGTTGGTTTCCGGTCCGTAAACTTTATGAGGGCTCACCACCACGGTGTTTTCGTTCTCGATGTAAGGCTTGTACTGCTCCAGCCAGTCGGGGCCCGACCCTTTAAAATTTTCAAGATTCAAGGGACCTTTGCGGTCGAACATATTGATGTCGTGCATCAACTTCTCGAGCGCTCCCTCGAATTTCCAGTTGTGGTCGGTGGGGTAGTAGTAATGAGGGGAAATGAAAAGCGGGATGCCGTTGTCCTGGGAGGTTTTGAATAATGATTCAATATTAGCGACTGTGTTGTTTTCCACGACGCTCTCGCCCACCACGCCCCAAGTCACGCCTTGAGGACTCAAAAAATCGTTTTGAGGATCGGTGACGACCAGTGCCGTGTTGTGTGCTTCGACTTGCATACCGGGATTGGGAAGTGCCATGGTGTTTCTCCTTTATATTTTTAAGTTTTAAAAGTTTCACCTAAGGGATGTTGAGCTAAACAGTTTGTTATTTTTCTTGAAGCATTAACGGGTATAAAGCAGGTCCCGTGCCAAAATGGAGATATCCTGTAACCCACTATTTTTAAATAAGTTAATGGATTAGAAGGCAGGTCGATTAAGTAGCGAAACTTCGCTAATAGCGAAATTTAGTGGTCGATTTACGAAATTTGGGATATATTGAAGGTATGAAAACGCATCCTGAGAACCAAACCCCGACACAACCTGCGGATCAGACATTAAAAGAGGTCCGCCACCTGAACAAGTTGGTTCTGGAGTCGGCGGGTGAGGGAATTTACGGTCTCGATACGGAGGGCAGGACCACCTTTGTGAATCCGGCCGCGGAACGGATGACCGGATACACCGCCAAAGAGATGATTGGAAACTGTCAGCATAAACTGGTTCACCATACGAAACCCGACGGTACGGTCTATATCGATACAGAGTGCCCTATTTACGCGGCGGTCAAAGATGGCAAAGTCCACACGGTTTCCAATGAGGTGTTTTGGCGGAAAGATGGGACCTCGTTTCCGGTGGAGTATGTCAGCACTCCCATTTGGGAAAACCTGAAATTGCGGGGGGCGGTGGTGGTCTTCCGGGACATCAGCGAGCGCAAACAGGCGGAGGAGGAAATCCAGTGCCTGCGGCGTCAACTGGAATTGGAAAACGCCTACCTACATGAAGAGGTCCTGGAAGCCAAAGCGTATGGGGAAATTGTTGGCAGCAGTCCGGCCCTGGAAGGCATTTTGAGGCAGATCGACATGGTGGGACCCACCGACGCCAGTGTGCTGATTACCGGCGAGTCGGGCACCGGCAAGGAACTGGTGGCGCGGGAGATTCACAATCGCAGCGCACGCCGCAAACGCACCATGATCAAAGTCAACTGCGCTTCCATCCCCAAGGAGCTGTACGAAAGCGAATTCTTCGGGCATGTCAAAGGCGCGTTCACCGGAGCGATCAAAGACCGGGCCGGCCGTTTTCAACTGGCCGATGGCGGGACGTTGTTCCTCGACGAAATCGGAGAGGTGCCCTTGGATCTGCAGAGTAAATTACTGCGCGTTTTGCAGGAGGGGACGTATGAACGCATCGGCGATGAAAAAACCCGCAAAGCGGATGTGCGCATCATTGCCGCCACCAACCGCAATTTGAAAGAGGAGGTGCTGGCCAAGCGTTTTCGTGAAGACCTGTTTTATCGTCTGAACGTGTTCC
>QIDN01000043.1 GCA_003229345.1 Nitrospirota bacterium
GGCCTTTGGCGGCATCGGCGGCATGGCGGTGGGGTTTGCCGCGAAGGACCTGCTGGCTAATTTCTTCGGCGGACTGACGATTTATCTGGATCGCCCCTTTGCAGTAGGAGACTGGATTCGCTCGCCGGACCGCGACATCGAGGGCACGGTGGAAAACATCGGCTGGCGGCTGACGCGCATCCGCACGTTCGACAAACGACCTCTCTATGTTCCCAATGCCACGTTCACCACCATCGCGGTGGAAAATCCGTCACGCATGCTCAACCGGCGCATCAACGAAACGATCGGCATCCGTTACGACGATGCAGGGAAAATGAAAGCGATTGTCGACAAGGTCAAGGACATGCTGAAAAACCATCCGGAAATCGACACCGGCAGAACCTTGATCGTCAATTTCAACGCGTTCGCCCCCTCTTCCCTGGACTTTTTCATTTACACGTTCACCAAAACCACCGACTGGGTGTACTACCACGAAGTGAAGCAGGACGTGATGCTGAAAATTATCGACATCATCGAAAAAGAGGGAGCCGAGTGTGCCTTTCCCACCTCCACCATCCACCTGGCTGACAAGGACATCTTCAAAAGTTTGGACTCATAAATTTAAACCATCCTCATGCTTCTTTTCTCCGGGCTTTTCTTTTAAGGTAAATGGAACCTGCAACGAAAGCCAGCAATGCAATCAATGAAATCAGATAAGAGACCTGAACAACAGGAACATAGTACCCTTCCACCGACTTGGCCCAATCGGAGGTAGGCTCTATCCCTTGCAGGAGTCCCGCAGCCAACTGGATTCTTGAAGCATGCGCATACCAAACCGAGGAATGTTCCATTAGGAAGACCCCTTCAAAAGCAATCCCTGTAATAGTCAGAATCTGAACGCTCCAACTGGACCGCGAACGGTCAAACATCTTTTGCATCCAGATACAAGACAGGGCAAACAAAATTAAAAGAGGAAGAATTAAAAACCGGGAGGGTGTTCTTTCAACAGAGATCAAGGGTAAAGGGAGATGAGAGACATACCCAAAAATGGCACCGAAGGAAAAAACTGTAATTAGCAACATGGGTATATTGAGGACCCGGTAATCCGTCAATGCCTCCGCCTCCCTCCACCGGCGCCAGAATCCGAAATACAACAGGAATCCCAATCCCAGAATGGATATATAGTGATCCACCTCCCACCAAGGCATTGAAAGCTCTTCGCTATACCGCATGTCCAGTATGACCCCCGGGCTTTGGTAAATGCCGGTCAAAGCGCTCCAAAAAACCGAACTAGTGGGAAACCCATACATGAATGGATTTTTATAATCCCAGAAAGTAATAGCCGCTGGCAGTATTCGGTACGTGGAAAATACCAGAGCTAACGCCACTCCGGTCGATATCGGCTTCCAATACCGCTTCCGAAACAGGCATAAGAGGAGCAAAAATAACAGGCACCATACAAAAGGATGCAAACCTCCCAGCAAGAGAATCCCACATAGAACAAACGTCAACTTGACGGGCCGGCTTCCTGAATCATCCCCTTCCACCAAACTCAACACCCAACCCACAAAAAATGGCAATAAAAAATAAGCGATCCAGGACCAATGGCCAACCGCCAAATGCGAGGTAATATGGCCATTGAAGTTGAACAGAAGAAAGAAAGCCACAAACGAAACCAATGACCACTGGTATTTTCTTTTGAGCCACAAGCAACTCAAAAAACCCAGCGAATAAACGACAATTAATTGCGTAAGAAAAAAATCCTCAACGCTCAAAAATTTTAATAAATAAATACTGGGAAATAAATCCGTCGCGGGAACAGCGAGAAACTGGTTGGTTCCCTTATAATTGTACGGCATGAAATAAGGGATGCTTTTCTCGATCAGGGCATTTTGAGTGACCTGATAAAAATCATGAAACATTTGCCAATCAATGTACCGGTGCTGAACCTTTCCATAATTGATCAGCCACGCCCAATGAAATACGCCTGCCAGATAGGTAATGGCCAGGAACAGAAAGCTTCCGATTTTTGATACCGGGG
This sequence comes from Nitrospirota bacterium, assembly GCA_003229345.1. Lineage (GTDB taxonomy): Bacteria > Nitrospinota > Nitrospinia > Nitrospinales > Nitrospinaceae > SZUA-226. The sequence goes on from QIDN01000043.1 coordinate 2,021, forward strand.
TTTCAGGGGGAAGACGGAATAGAAACGCAAATAATACGTTTTTCAAATTCTGCTGAGATAAATAAAGCTTCTCTTTTAATGAATTGATTGGTGTGCTCATTACGGGAGAATTATTTCCGGGAGATAGCTTTAAAAAAAATGCCCCTACTTAACCCTAAAGGGGTAAAGATAGTAAAAACAACCAGTTTGACCGCACCCAAGCAGTATAAGGCAATTTAATTTCCTTGCTCAATTTTTAAATAAACCCTTTATTTTCAATTGCTAACTGTTTTCCCCTGCATACAGGTACGTCCATAAATGAAATTGACAACCACGAAGCCGATTTGTAAACTGTGGCGGCTTTGAGAACTTTCATCGCCATTGACGTTCCACCAGCTGTACTCGATACGATCACCCGTATCCAAAATCGATTCAAATCCCTGGGAGTGCACGCGTCCTGGGTCAAGCCCGGAAACATTCACCTGACCTTGAAGTTTCTGGGAGACACCGATCCCGACCGAATCCCCGGTATTCAAAATAAATTAACCGAAACCCTGGCCTCGTTTGCGGCGTTTCGGATGTCCTTGGATTCCGCCGGGGTGTTTCCGGATACCAAACATCCCCGCGTTTTGTGGGTGGGGTTGAAGGATGAGGAGGGAACGCTGGAAACCCTCCAGACCGCCATTGAAAAGGCTCTGGAGAGTGCCGGATTTCCCAGGGAACAGCGGCCGTTTTCGCCGCATCTGACGCTGGCGCGGATAAAATCCCCTTGGGGGATAAAATCCCCTAAGGGGATCAAGTCGCCCAAGGGAAAAAAGAAACTGAAAGACGAGTTGGATGCCGTGAACCAGGAAGGTATCGACCCCCACCCGTTTGATGTGGGTGAGATCAAATTATACGAAAGCCAATTGACGCCCAAGGGCTCCATCTATACCGTATTGGCGAACTTTAAACTGAATCCCTGACCTGAAGGATGGAAACCGGGACCACATTCAGCAAGGAGACGTGAATCATGGCAGTAAAAGACGAACGAGAAAAAGCGCTGGAACTCGCCTTTTCGCAAATCGAGAAGCAATTCGGTAAAGGGGCGATCATGAAACTGGGCCAGGCGGGGGCCCGGAGGGATGTTCCCATTATTTCCACCGGTTCCATTTCCCTCGATAGCGCCCTGGGCATCGGCGGCATTCCACGCGGCCGAATCACTGAAATATACGGGCCGGAAGCTTCCGGCAAAACCAGCCTCACGCTCCACATCATTGCCGAGGCGCAGAAAGTCGACGGCGTGGCGGCGTTCATCGACGTCGAACACGCACTGGACCCGAAATACGCCCAAAGCCTGGGCGTGAACCTCGATGACCTCCTGCTCTCCCAGCCCGATACCGGCGAACAAACGCTGGAGATCGCCGAAGTGCTGATACGCAGTGGCGCGGTCGACGTAATCGTCATCGACTCGGTCGCGGCCATGGTGCCCAAGGCGGAACTCGATGGCGACATGGGCGATTCGCACATGGGCCTGCAGGCCCGGCTCATGTCCCAGGCCATGCGCAAACTGACCGGGGTCATCAATAAGTCCAATACCTCGCTTATTTTCATCAACCAGATCCGCATGAAGATCGGCATCATGTTCGGCACGCCGGAGACCACCACCGGCGGCAACGCCCTGAAGTTTTATTCCACGGTGCGCATGGACATCCGCCGCATCGCCGC
>QIDN01000402.1 GCA_003229345.1 Nitrospirota bacterium
AAATTGCCTTGATGATGGGACAAGTTGAGTTGAGACATCTGCCAGACAGGGCGGTCCAAAACGGTCTGTTTTCCCTGTACAATGCTCTTGCCATTCAGGAAAAACTCCGTGAAACGGACTTGCGACCATTGAAAATGGAGTTGGTCAGAAGTTTTATCCAATGGATTGATGGCCGCCAAACCTTCCTGATAAGCGAAATAAATAGTGCCGTCCGCCAATTTAAAAGCCCGCCTCTCTGTAAACTCCAGGCCCTGCCGGTCATCAAATGGGGTGACGGATTGGGCTTCACTGTCCACTCTTAGGATTCGCCCATCTCTATCAGTTAGCCAGAGGACACCTTGATTGTCGGCTATGAGGTTATTGGCATTTTGAAAAGTGGAACCCATGAAATCCTCCCGAGTCTGGGTTTGGTCCCAAACTCCTCCCATGAGATGTTCGTGGTATAAAACGGACAGGGATCTTCCACTAACTAAAAAAAAGATATCACCGCCCAGGTTTTGAGTAATGGCGAGTACTCTACTGGCCTGAATATCCGGTGGGAAATAGACTCTTTTTACTTTTCCGGTGACGGGGTCCAGGCGGTTAAGGGACGGAGCATTTCCAGATGCCATAGATTCCATTCCACCAATCCAAATGTAACCTTCGCGGTCTTCAAAAAGGGTGAGAAAAATGGCATCACTAAGAGAAGTGGGGTCATTGGGATTGTGCAGATAATGGGTGAATTGCATGTTGAGTGGGTCAAGACGGGAAACACTGTTACGATTGGCCATCCAGATATTACCCTGCTTGTCTTCCCTCAAATAGTGAATTTCATTTTCCTGTGGAGAATTGGGATTGTTAGGGTCATGTAAATATTGTTGGACCTCTGGTGCACCAGGATGCATACTGAAGAGGCCGCCGTTAGTAGAACCTGTAGAGCCCCATAATCTTCCGGTCTGATCAAGTACCAGGCCCACCCCTTCAGTTTGAAAGAACCGATTTCGATCTGAGGTATTTTGATCCTTTACCTGTACTTCAGGCAGGTTCCGGATTCCCCAATTCCGACCAGTTCTACGGAAGCCAAGGATTTGAGGTGTCCCATCGGGGGAAGAGCTTTTCCCCCAGAGCAAGCTGTCCCCTTGCGCCACCAATCCCTCGAATGAGAAGCCGCCCTGGGCTCCTACTATAAACGGAAGGTATTTTACCTGGGCATTACCCGGCCGTATTTTGTGTACTTTGGCGCCTATACCAGCTCCCGCCAACCAAATACTGCCGTCAGTGGATTGCATGGTTTGCCAGGGAATAATATCGGCCCGTTCCCGGATGATTTCCATTTGATTGGTACGCAAATCCACTTTTCCGATGCTGCTTACTGCATCTTCATGTAAATTGAATATCCAAAGGTTCTCAGACTTATCCTCCAACAGTGAGAAAACTCCACTGATTTCATTACCCTGGATGCCAGGCGCAAAAATATCTCCGGCTACTTTGGGATCATCCAACATTCGTTGAAAGGTTCCTGCCTTGCGATCCATTTTCTGCAAACCGCCCAGGCTGCCCACCCAAAAATTGCCTTTACTGTCTTCGTAAAAGGCTTTGATGACGTTGCCCATCAAACTTTTAGAGTCGTCAGGATTGTGGTAATAGCGGGTAAAAGTTTTGGTCTCTGGATTGAAACGGTTCAGTCCGCCCTGGCTTAGGTCATCCTGATAAAAAAAACCTGTTCCTACCCAGAGTGTCCCTAGCCGGTCAATATAAAGCGTCCGGACGTCATTAAAACTCAAACTGGTTGGGTCGTTCTCCACATTGAGAAAGCGTTCAAATTGGCCGGTGGTTCGGTCCAGTCGGTTCAGTCCCCCAGTGGTCCCGACCCAAAGAATGTCTTTACTTTCTTCAATGATGAACGTCACCAGGTCATTGGAAAGTGTAGTGGGATCTTGCGGGTGGTGGTGGTAATGGACAAAAGAATCATCGTTGGGGTCGAAGCGAAACAAACCACCTCCATAGGTACCTATCCACAGGTAATTATCCGAACTCCAAAACAGCCATTCGATATAAGAAAAAGCCAAGGAAGTGGAATCTTCAGGATCTGATTTATAGTGCTTGAAATGGTATCCATCATAGCGGTACAGTCCAGTGTGACTGCCAAACCAAAGAAACCCATTCGGACCTTGCACAATGCAGTTAACACTGTTGCCGCTGGGGCCATCGGGCAATACAAACTCCTCAATAAGGTAGTCGTCGTTCTTTTCAACCTGTGGTTGGGCCAATGCTGGCGATGCCAAAATCAAAACCAAACCTATACTCAAAATAAGCTTGACAAAAAAGGTCAGTGTGGTTGTCTTCCTCATCCTTTGTTTTTAACAGGTAATTCAACAAAAAACTCAGATCCATTCCCTTTTTGGGTCTCCATTTTCAACTTCCCCCCATGTCCTTTGGTCACTATATCATAGCTCAGGCTCAATCCCAACCCGGTTCCTTCACCGGTAGGTTTAGTGGTGAAAAACGGCTGGAAAATCTTCTCCTTTATATCCTCAGGGACTCCGTGACCATTATCCTTCACACTAATTTCCACCATTCCATCTTTCATTTGGGTCTTTACGGTAACCTCAGGGCTTTCCACCCCTTTAACCGCCTGAAAGGCATTGTTGACCAGATTCAACAAAACCCTTCCAATATCCTGGGTTACCACCTCGATTTTCGGCAGGTCATCAGCAAGCTCGGTCTTAAAATTGGCATTGAATGATTTGTCCTTGGCCCTGAAACCATGATACGCCAGGCGTAAATATTCATCCGCCAGTAAATTGATATCCGTGGGGTCTTTTTTCCCAGTACTGGTTCGGGAGTGCTGGAGCATTCCTTTTACAATACTGCTGGCTCGTTGGCCGTGATGGTTGATCTTTTCGATGTTCTGGATTAAGTCCCTGCCAATTTCCATGGCATCTTCCAAATTGCCAGACTCAATCTCTTCTTTCATCTCTTCCATTAACTCTCCGCTCACCTCTGAAAAATTATTGACGAAGTTCAGGGGGTTTTGTATCTCATGGGCTATACCGGCAGTGAGTTCACCGAGGGAAGCCATTTTTTCGGAGTGGATGAGCTGGTTTTGAGCGGATTGCAACTCGGTTAAGGTATTCTCAACACTCTCCTTGGCTTCCTCCAGTTGGACGAAATCTTCATATCGGGAGTAAGCCACAGAAAATGCATCGGCCAATGATTGAATTAATTCGATTTGATCATCTGGTAAAGGATCAGCACTCCCGACATACAGCATGCCTTGTTTAAAGGGCACCTGATGCAGGTTGAGACTTTCCGGAGGTTTTTCCCCTTGTTGATAGGTCTTGAGGCTTTCAATCAGACCCCGCTTTTTAAGGGATTCGGTAAATGCGCTGAATTGCTGCTGGTCCCAATGGTCTCTATGAACGGTTTGCGTTTTCCAATGGTCAATCGCATCCCTGACCAACGGAATATCTTCATCATCAAACCCCAGGTGAAGGGCTGCAAGGGATTCCCCATTGGGCTTTGACAAATACATGTGGACTTTTTGACTACTTTCGTCTATGATAAAAACGCCACATCTAAAGAAAGGAACTCCCAGTACCGTCAACTCCTTCCAGATCAGGGGGGTAATTCGTTCAAGGTCCTCTGTTTTTCGCATGGAGGCGATCTCTGCCCGTACACGATCCAGCGAGGATTTCAAAATCGCTTCCGCTGTCCTGGCTTC
>QIDN01000047.1 GCA_003229345.1 Nitrospirota bacterium
GCATAGGATTTCTCGGACACGAAGCCCAGAATAAAAACTCCCAATCCCATTCCTATTGCTAAAACCGACAATGTCATTCTAAGAAAATGGCTCATTGGATCGGTATCGTAATAAGCCAGATAGATGCCACACATGACTAGAACTAACCCCGTAATTATTACGGCTATTTTGTCACCAAGGCCCGTCATAGGGTATTGAGACTCTTTAAAGTAGTGAGACACTGCAGGGTAACTTTGCCGAAGCAAAACGATTTGCTTATCAATGGAGGAGCTGTTTTCCATAACTTGATTCCAAAATAAGAATACATTTACATCCAGCCTGGTCAGGCGAACTCTCTCTACAGGCTAAAGGCATAGCCTCAAAAAAACAACTGCATCCATGCCCATCCGTATCATTAAAATTTTTTAATATCTCGTTAACCTTCCGTTAATGCTGAAACCCTACTTTAGAAGGTAGAAATATCTATTGGGAGTTCATCATCTCTGTCTAACATTTTGAGGGGTGTCTAATATGAAACACATAAACAAAATTTTTCTCACTTTATACCTGATGGTTTTACTGGCTCTGCCGATGGTTCCGGGCCACCCCTTCTCCTCAGTGTGGGATCAGGATGAAGCACTGGCGATGAGTTCCGACACCAATCCGGTGGGAACCAACCTGATCGTCGAGGTGGCCAAAAAGCAAAACCCGGCGGTGGTGTGGGTGGAGTCGGTACAAAAAGTTCAAAAGATGAGTCGCCAGCGTCCCGGCAATCCTTTCTTTAAAAATTTTCCAGGGATGCCCCAACCGCCACGGCGCGGCGGCGGCACCGGGTCTGGTTTCATCATCAATGCCGAAGGCTATGTGCTGACCAATCATCATGTGATCAACGGCGCGGACAAGATCAAGGTCCGTCTCCAGGTCGCCGACAAGGAAAAAACTTACGAAGCGGAGTTGATCGGGTCCGACAGGAAAACGGACATCGCCCTCTTGAAAATCAAGCGCGAGGGCGATGACACCACACCGTTTCCCTACATTCCGATGGGTGACTCGAAGCAGTTGGAAGTCGGTGAATGGGTAATCGCCATTGGCAATCCGTTCGGGTTGAGCCACACGGTAACGACGGGCATCGTCAGCGCTAAAGGACGCGACATCGGTTCCGGCCCTTATGATGAGTTCATCCAGACCGACGCCTCGATCAATCCCGGCAACAGCGGCGGTCCGCTGTTGAACATGAAAGGTGAGGTCATCGGCATCAACACTGCCATCATCTCCGGCAACACCGGCGGCAACGTGGGAATCGGGTTCGCCATTCCCATCAACATGGCGGCCAACATCATGAAAGACCTCAAGGAGCACGGGAAAGTCACCCGCGGCTGGTTGGGAGTGATGATCCAGAACCTGACGCCGGACCTGGCCGAATCCTTCTCACTAAAAACTACCCACGGTGCGCTGGTGAGTGACGTACTCCCCAACGGGCCGGCGTTCAAGGGCGGATTGCAACGCGGTGACGTGATTGTGAAATTCAGCGATCAAGTGGTGGAGGATGTCTCCGAATTGCCGCGGCTGGTAGCGACCGTTCCACCGGGGGAAACCGTTAACGTGGTGATACTCCGTGACGGAAAAGAACAGACGGTGCGCATCACCATCGATGCGCAGTCAGAGAAAGAAGCTTAACCTCCTCTCCCACAGTGCAGCGTGGGTTTTATGCTGGAAGGGCTTATGGGACTCTGCCCCCATAAGCCCTTTTCTTATTTCACCGTTTACTTTAAAAATCAGCCGACCCATTTCTCCAGTACTTCCTCTAAAGTCACGGTTCCCTGACGGGACTCCACGTTCTTTCCCGAGAAAGCTATTTTATTATTATTGAGGTCGTCGTAGGTTTCGTTCAGCAGAGTATTCATCTCATCGGGCAGTTCCTCCTCGCCCCAAACCTCCTCCCAACCCCCTTTAGAAAATGGCAGGAGGTCCAATCGCTTTCCCATAATTTGCTCCAGGATATCAATAATATCCTGGGCAGAGTAATCCTTGGGACCAGCAAGCTCTACGACACGGCTCGAATCGGCGGGATTCAGGAGCAAGTCCACCGCGACGCCCGCCACGTCCTTGACTGAAACCATGGGGATGGAACGCTTGGGTTTGAGAAAGGTGGGCAACGCGCTTTTCTCATGAACCGCGTCGAGAGCGGGAATCCAGTTTTCGTAGAAGTAAGCCGCCCGCAGTAACGTCACCGGTATTTCGGCATTTTTAAATTTCTGCTCGGCATCATACAAAGCCTGCACCAGGCCGGCGTGTTTATCCCGATGCGCACCCATCGAAGACAAAAAAACCGTGTTCTTCAACCGGGCGTTCTTGACGGCAGTGACAATCGACTGATTTTGGCGAGCCCATTTTTCCAGGGGGTTTGAATCGTAAACGGATTGAGGAGTCAGCAGGTAGGCGCCCTTCGCTCCTTCCAGTACGGAAGACAAGGCCAAAACATCGCTGAAATCCACTACCACCACTTCCGCGCCCCGGTCTTTCCACCGATAAATTTGCTCGCGGCCCCGGACAATGGCGCGTACGCGCTCTCCACGTTCCAGCAAGGTTCGGGCTATGAGCGACCCGGTATGACCTGTGACCCCCCCGACCACATACATCTTTCACCTCCAAGGGAAATGAACATTACAAAAGCCTGAGACTCAGCAAGCGGACCGGCAGTCCGAAAAATCTCCCCTCCCACCCCTGGAATTTTCGAGGTACCAGAATCCCTTGTCTTTACCCACATTAGAGACCGGGAGGATTATTCCATAAATCCCATCTCAAACCCACACAAAAAAGGTAGGCATAGATATTTAGAAATCCAAAACCGATGAAATGCAGGAAGGAGGGTTGAAACACTGTCCGAACGGTAAAATCCATTTTAAACACGACCCCTTGAAAACAAAGAGCCTATATTATCCGCGGGCGTAAACCGGCAGGAGAAACCGGCAACGAAATTCAGGGCCGGGATTATTAGCATGTATCTCCAATTCCCAGTACCGGGAAGGAAGACGACTCAATTGAGTCTCATAATCTTGATCGTCAGGTAGATCTATATCAATAGTCAATTGTTTGCCGACAATATGATCAGAGTCTAAAATCAGCCTTTTGATATAAATTTGATAAAAATTCACATCATAATTTAACCCAGCTCTCACGATCTCTTCTTCAATACACCGAAACGTAAAAAACAAGCGCCCCGGGACTTGAGGAACATTGAAAAGTATCAGTGAAATCTGACCTCCTAAAACAAACGGAAAAAAATTGTATCTGAGTTGTTGACGCCCAAATCTCAGGTACCGCCAACCCTCACGAAGACTCTTCCACAATCCTAAACCAATAACTACCCACCCGAACACTATAAGCACCCCTCGAATAATTGACTTCCACAATCTTATAGGCTCCCACAGAATATCCATAACCCATTCCCAAGTTATTACGTAAAAAGTCACAGCAAAAATGCTCGTCAAAAGTATTCGCCAAAAGAATAATTGAAATAAGTCATCCTGAGCTTTATTTGTTTTCCAGGGATAATCCCATTGCCAATGTAGCTTGGGGTTTTCCTTTTTTAGTATTCGGGTCCGCAATGAAAGATAAATATCCCTGAACCCAGACCAAAAGCCATAAACTCCCAACCCAAATATCGGAAGCGCAAGGATCAGTTCGGCCTCCCAATGCCAGAGCCAAATTTTCCAGAGAT
>QIDN01000001.1 GCA_003229345.1 Nitrospirota bacterium
CCCGCTATCCATAACTAAAAAGTTGATGACACATTCCGCGCCATCATCGCGACCCTTTTGAATGATTACCCGGATCTCTCCTTCATAAGTAAACTTGATGGCGTTATTGATCAGGCTGATCATAATCTGCTCCAGCCGCTTCATATCTCCAACAAGATATTGGGGAATATCGGGGTCCATATTTATGTGCAGGGAGAGTCCTTTTTCCTGGGCGGTGAGATTCAGGGTTTGCATGATTTCGCGCACCATTTCACTCAATTGAAATGAAATGGGATCCAGCTGAAATACACCTTCCCGCAGTTTGGCCACATCAATAATATTCTTAAACAGATCGTTCAGTTTTCTCCCGGTGATGCGGTATAAATCAAAGCCCGCTTTTTGATTAGGGTCCAGATGGGTTTGGTTCAACCAATCTCCGACCTGATTCATGGTATGAATCGGCGCCTGAATTTCATCGCACATACTGATCAAAAGATCGGCCTGAAAGTTTTTTTCGCGATAAGACTGCTCCAATCTTATTTCCAACTCCTCAACTTTTTGTGTATTTTCATCTATTGTTTGTTTCTGTTCACGAATCACCTCACTCAATTGATCCATGACCAGAACGACTGGATCGGAGCCAGAAAACTTCGAATAAATGGACTTCATCTCCCCTTTTATTTCATCCGGAAGATTCATATCAACGGAATCTTTTTTAAACAAGCCCCATTTAAACATGCGCCACCACCTTATTTTAAGTACCCAAAAGGTCTGATTAGACCTGAATTAAATATCACCCTACTGTAAAAATAGTATAAGGCAATCTGTTTACCTAAGCATTCAGGAGCACCGCTATTTTCCTAACTCGGCGTTTTTCAATGATAAATAAAATATTATTTCGGACTGTGGATTTTATTCGGTGGGTAAAAATCGACTTACTGAACTCAAGGAGCGGCAGGAATGCCATGAAAAAAGTACAATTTTAAAATGAGAGGGGAACCTGCAGTCGAGCGCGGGATGGATCTATCAGCTCAGGAAAGAAAATACTGGCCTGTGGGTGTTTTGAAAAACTGGTCGAGTGGGATATCTTCCTGCTTGATAAATCCCTTCTGAGGAAGTACACCGCGCGACACCAGGTCCACCACCGCACAAACGGAGGCCGCTGTGGTCCAGGCGATAGCTCGCCAGTCCTGACCCGCTATCCCCAGCGGATAATAACTGCGCACAAATTCTTCTCTCATGAATTTTCCATTCTGTTGTCCCTCCACAGCGGCATGCACATACACCACATCGTCATTCACGGGGGGTTTGGCGTTCACCAGAATTTCTCCAGCTCTCTTCCGGTCCTTGCGCATGAACAATTCGTTGAAAAAGAATTTCATCAATTGGCAATGGCCGGGATAGCGGATGGTCTTATAATTGAGCTTCTCCACTTTGCCTTCATAGGTTTCGCACATGGTTCCCAGCCCGCCCGACGTGGCAAACGCCTCCAGAGGAACTCCGTCGATCACGATGGTTTCCAGGCCTTCCATGGCGGTCACCTTGGCTCGCTGGCTTTCCTTGATCACTTCGCAATCGTTCAAGTATTCGTTGACCACCCCCTCTGGCGACCAGTTGAAGGCGTAGCCCAGGAGTCCCCGCGGATGTTGGGGCAATGCTCCCACGCGCAATTCAATGCTCCGCAGGTTTCGAAATTTTCCGGCAAGGTCGGCACCGACAATGCAAATGAATCCCGGCGCCAGACCACACTGGGGAGCCATGACCCCTTTAGCGGTTTTGGATAATTTTTTGATGGCCTCGGTGGTGGGTACGTCTTCGGTCAAATCAAAATAATGTTTGCCGGCGCTATGGGCCTCCCGGGCCACCTCCAGATTGAGATCGTAGGGCAGGCAGGTGACCACGGCATCGTGATCCTTAATGGCCTTTTTCAGCACACTTTTGCTCTGGACACGACCCTTGACGATTTTGAAGGGATACCCCCGGTGAGAACTGGAATCCAGTCCGGTAATCCGATACCCATTCTCAAACAGCAAGGTTGCTACCAGTCTCCCGACCTTTCCCAACCCGATCACCAGAACTGATTGAATCTTTTGAGTCAATTAAATCTCCTCAAGTCAGGGGAATATCAACAGTTTAGTTTTATTTTCCGTCTTTGGCAAGGGTACCCTGTAAGACACTCCGGTGTCTTTAATTGTATAAATGATTTTCATCTTATAAATCAATATATTGCGTAAAAATTACAACTTTCGTACGGCCTAAAGCCGCATTTTGTCACTAAACCACACTATCTGTAAATCAAAAGATAAAATACTACACCTCATGGGGTAGGTTTTCATTTTTAAGGTCTTTGATTTCAGACAGTTAATATTTTGTCTATAAATCGTTACAAACATGGCACATAACCTGCAATGCCTATACTAAACAATGCAAATGGGATCTATCACCTCATCAAAAATTGGGCAGGGGGAAACCATGAGTAAGACGACATTGATGAAAATGAGCCAAATCCAAAATAAGTTAAAAAGCGTACCCAAAATCATCGGCTCTTTAGCCCTGGTAATGGGATTGTGCCTGATGACTGCCCTTCCTGCGGTGGCCGCCGAAAAAGCTCAATATGATGATGTTTTCATCAACGGCTACAAACTGGGATTTTTTGAGCAGTTAGCCTTGGAAGACCATATCGATCGGGATATTGCTGATGGAGATTACTGGTTTGAATTGGATACCGGCATGTGGGGACCTGTAGGCGGAACGGCCATAGGCCGTATCGTGATACCCGAAGATTACCGGGACTATGTAGAATCCAAGCTCTCTAATAAAAATCAAGCAACCGAGGTTGAGCTCTCCGCTTCAGCTGAAGAGTGTGACACCAATTGCTTGTACTGGTAACAACTCTCTCCCCGCAATTCTGTCTGTAACTTCCCCCTTCCTCCATGCCCGGAGGGAGGGATTTTTTTTGCCGTTTTAAATTTTCTGACCTTCCAACTAAATCACCTTGGCCTCATCGCGGAGCGCTTGCACCAATTGGGAACAGGCTACTTCCGGAGTGCCTTCCAGAATGATTCCCTTTTTGCGGGCCGGAGGCAGTGTCAGGGCCGTTTCCCGGACCCGGTTAGCCGCGACACCCATTGCCTTGGAGTCGAAGCCAATAGCCGCGGCATCAAGAATGGTAATCTCTTTTTTCTTGGCGGCCATGATTCCTTTAAGGGAGGGAAGCCGGGGCTCGTTCAACCCCTTCTGACAAGTGATTAGCAGGGGCAGCGGCGCTTCAATGATCTCGGAACCCCCTTCAATCTGGCGGGTCACTTCAGCCTTTTGCCGATCCTCTGAAATATTCAGATCCGTTACCACTGTGACAAAAGGGATGCCCAGCAACACCGCTATTGCGGGTCCGACCTGGGCCATATCGTCATCCACCGCCTGACGGCCGCATAAAATTAAATCATATTCGAGAGTCCCTATGGCCTTGGATAAAGCCGTTGCAACACCCAGGCAATCCAAGCCCTCAAATGCGGAATCGAGCAGATGGACCGCCTGGTCCGCCCCCATCGCCAAGCCCTTTCTGAGCGTATCCTTGAAACGGTCCGGACCCAGGGTCATCAGGGTCACCGTAGTTTCTTCGGGAGCTTTCTCCCGAAGACGTACCGCTTCCTCCACCGCATACTCGTCGTAAGGATTGAGCACCCGGGGCAGGCCCTCGGTATCCACTTGACCCTC
>QIDN01000370.1 GCA_003229345.1 Nitrospirota bacterium
AAGACGGGGATTTCCGAAGCGGGAGACCGGCGGTGAACGATTATCCGTTGAGTACGTTGTATGGAGTTTACCGGTACAGCCGCCGGGAACAATTTATTGTTCGTAAAGGAGGTTGGTTGGGCCAACGGGCGCTTAATTGATTTACTATGGGATCGAATCATTCGACGAGCCATTTTTACAGGCTGGAGAGTGGGAGTCGAAAGATTGGGAGTCCGGGGCGTAAAGCGTAATTTTGAATTCGGTCGAACAGTCATGGGTTGAGCCGGTACCCTCGGAGTAGGTTTGGATGAATTCGGCGTCTCAGCAGACCGGGATGAAGGAGGAATTGGTAAAAATTTAACCTGAATGGTTTCAGGTTGGTTTTTCTCAGGCGCCCTCCAATCCCATTGCCAGAATGAAAAAACTGCAATGAGTCCCACATGCAGGAACAGGGAGCCTGTCAGGGCGAGGTTCCCTAAAGTTCTGCCTGGTAATTTAGATGTTGAAATCGAATCCATATTTAAAGGATGGGAGGAGGCGAACCCCCTCTCTTTTTTATTAGTTAAAAGCTGTAAACAACACCTGCGTAACCGGAAATACTCTGTCCACCGAATTGAAAGGACTCTTCATAATCTTCATCGAGCAGGTTTTCCCCGCGGGCAGTCAGCTTCCAGTTTTTGTTTACCTGATAACTCAGGGCGGCGCGTACGATGGTTCGCTCTCCTACCACCCCGGTGCCTGACACCATTTTGGATCTATGGTTGACCGTTATTAGGGTGTCGAGCTTGTCTTTCCAGGTATGATGCAGGCTGGCGGAAAACGTATGACGAGGCCGCCGGGGTAGAATGCTGCCGTCGGTGTTGTCGGTTGCCTGGTTCCATGTGTAATTCGTGATTAGGTTTAAGTTGTCCAGAATTTTGAAGTTGGCGAATGCTTCAATTCCCTTGGAGGTGGACTTTCCAATATTTTGAGCGATGAACGTCATGAAATCGAATACGATTAAATTATCAAAGTCCGTATGGAAATAATTACCGCCCACAGTCACCCGGTCCCTAAATAGTTTTTGTTCGAAGCCGACTTCCCAGTTTTTGCTTTCTTCCGGCTGAATATTTAAATTCCCGAAGAACGGGAAAAGGACTTCATTGAGCGACGGCACCCGAAAGCCGGTGGCGTAAGCTGTTCTTAGTTTGGTGCCCCAGCTTTTGAATTGATAGGCGCCTTCCACTTTGTAGGTGAATTGATTGTCGAAACGTGAATTGACGTCCTGACGGAATCCCGCGTTCAAGAGAACCCGATCATTCCAATTCAGGCGGCCTTGAAGGTAATATCCCTGCGAACGGTTCTCCAGAGCAATGTTGTTACTGTTGTTGTAGCCATTGGTCACCTGATGCTCGAACCCGAAGATGGCCGATGCGTATTTTCCCAGGGACAAATTGTTTTGGAAGTCGATGGTAAAGGTTCGGCTCAGGATCTTCGAATTACCCAGGGTGGAATCGATAATGTCCAAGTTGTCGTAGTTGAAATTAGTATTCACCTTGGCATCCCACCATGAGGTGATGGATTTTTCAATGGGCAGAGCGAAATAAAAGGTTTCGTTTCGAAGGATATTATTGGGAGAGTCTGACAGAACGAATGCCATGTTGAGGCCGTCGAATTCACTGCGGGCTTTGGTGTAGCGTCCGATGAGCTCAACCCGCCCGTCCTCCAGGAAGTTATATCCCATACGTGAGGAAAAGGTTGTATTCTGATAGCCATCGTCTTCCGTTCCTCCCAAGTCCTCGTTGAACGCCGAAAACCCTTCGCTGTCTGTCCGCGACGCAGACCCCGAATAATCGAATTTGCCCAAGGCTCCGGAGCTGGCCAGAGTTTCTTTGAAGGTGGCGAAGCTTCCGCCTTCAAAGGTCAGCGAGTACGTGGGCTTTCCTTTCCCCCTCTTGGTGACAATATTGATCACACCGCCGACGGCATCGGCTCCCCACAAGGTGCTTTGAGGTCCGCGCAGAATTTCGATGCGTTCAATGTTGTCCATTTGCAGGTTGGAAAAATCAAATCCTCCAGTCGTGTTGGACTTCACCTGAACGCCGTCAATCAGCACCAGAGTCGATTGTGAGCCCGCTCCCCGCATGAAAACCGAGACGGTGCCTCCCATGGGTCCCACGTTTACCACGCCAATACCTGCTTGATCACGCAACAGGTCCTTCACTTGCATGTGCTGTTTCTGTTGAATTTCCTCCTGCGTGATGACTGTCAGGGCAGAAGCGGAATTGTCTTCTTCAATTGAAGTCCGTGTGGCGGTAATTTCAATTGCCTTCAGCTCTTCCTTATTTTCTTCAGCTGGTGCTGTTAGGGGTAACAATAAAAAACAGGTCACCATAATAATAGTTTTAACGGGTTTCATTGGTTTCCTCTCCCTCGAAGGATGATGAATAATTTCCCGGACCAGGTTTCCTGACTTGGGGCGTCCTACTCACCGCGCCTTCCCGTCCTTACGGACAGTGGCTGTCAACGGCTTTCGTTCCCATCACAGTTGCGGGACAGTGGCGGCTTCTCACCGCGCTTCCCTACTTCCGAGAATTGTAATGTGGCTTATTAAAAGCCGGTAATACGTTTCACTTCATTCATATTGATTGATTGCCCAACTAAATCGGCCAGCCGGTCCAACTGCCGGGAACGGAAATTCCGGTAATTGAATTTTTCTTCCGGTTGCGGCAAACCTTTTCGTTCTCGCACATACCTCAGAAACCCCTCTCTTATCGGATCGTTGTCCAGAAATCCATGGAGATAGGTTCCGATGACTGTTCCCTCTTCATTACACAATCCCAGGCTGTGAGGACAATCGCCATTGGCAGGCTGAAAGAGAAGGGGGTACTCTTTATGAAATTGCGTCCGACCGGAATGAATTTCATAGCCGTCTACCTCCAGTCCCTGCTCGAAAACTGAAGAGGGGAGAGTGGGGCGTATGCTCCGCCGGGTGATTTTTTCATGTTCCATGATCGTGGTGGCCTGTATGAAACCGAGTCCCTCTATTTTCTCAATGCTGCTTTCAATATGATCCGGGTCGAGCAGGCGCGTCCCCAGCATTTGAAATCCGCCGCAGAGCCCGAGGATCAATCCACCTTTCTCATGGAAAGACCGGATGTATTGTTCCCAGCCCATTTCCTTCATGAATTGGAGGTCGCCAATGGTGTTTTTGGTGCCGGGAAGGATCAGCAGGTCCGGTTGGCCTGCCTGCACCGGACTGCGGACGTAGCGCACCGCTACTCCGGGATCGGAAACCAACGGCGAGAAATCGGTGAAGTTCGCGATGTGCGGCAATTGAACGATGGCAAAGTCCACCACGCTTGGGTGGCTATTCACAAAGGGTGAACTGATATGAGGAATGGCGTCTTCTTCATCCACAAACAGTTCTGCGTCGAAGGGGATGACGCCTAAAATGGGTTTGCCGGTCATTTCCTCAAATTGCGTGAGGCCGGGCTTCAGTAAATCAATGTCCCCACGGAACTTATTGATGATAAATCCGTGCACTCTTTTTTGCTCGGATTCGCTGAGTAAGTCCAGGGTTCCCTTCATCCAGGCGAACACGCCGCCGCGGTCGATGTCACCGACGATCAATACCGGAGCGTCGGCCATTTCCGCCATCGCCATGTTGACCATGTCGTGTTGCCGCAGGTTGATTTCGGCGGGCGATCAAGCACCCTCCATGACGATGAGT
>QIDN01000166.1 GCA_003229345.1 Nitrospirota bacterium
ATGAAAGAGCCGCAACCCGGGCAAGTCGTCACCATTCTATTGAAATAACATCATGCGAAATCATAAATCCAAATCCAGCCACACCTCCCCGCAGGCCGTCAAGGGCAGGCTGGCGATGGTTTCCATTTTCCTGGCCGCTTTGGGTCTTGTGTTGGTGGGGCGTCTGGTTCAACTCCAAATCATTCAGCACGATCGCCTCGCGGCCCAATCGGACAGGCAGTATCTGCGGACTGTGGAAATCACTTCCGGCCGGGGCAATATTTATGACCGCAACCGCAACCAGCTGGCCACCAACATCCGGGTCGAATCGGTTTACGCCGATCCCAAAAGCGTCACCGACAAAAATAACACCGCCCGCATACTCGCCACCGCACTGAAGCTGAACCCGAGGACGGTTCTGAAAAAATTAAAGTCCAACCGGCATTTTGTTTGGATCAAACGCAAAGGCGGAATGAATGCCATCGAAAAACTCAAGCAGTTGGATCTCGCCGGTGTGGGATTCATCCCTGAAGCCAAGCGGTATTATCCAAAACGCAAACTCGCTGCCAGCGTCCTCGGTTTCGTGGGATTGGACAATCAGGGTCTGGCTGGAGTCGAGCATTTCCATCACGCCGTCTTAAAAGGAAATCCGCAACGATCCGTATTGGAAAAAGATGCACGCGGGCGCTTTTTGTGGACCACCGCCTACGCTCAAGAGATCAACAAGGGAAAACGGGACGTCGTGCTGACCTTGGATGAAGTCATTCAGTTTATCGCCGAGCGGGAGCTTAAAAAACAGGTCCAGGAATACCAGGCGAAAAGCGGATTGGCGATTGTCATGGACCCGTTTACCGGTGCCATCTATGCCCTGGCCTCCGCCCCTGAGTTCAACCCGAACAACTATTCGGCCTATCCCAAGCATTTCTGGCGGAACGACGCCGTGGCCAGTGCCTACGAGCCGGGATCGATTTTCAAGCCGATTGTAGCCGCGGCCGCACTGGAAGAAGGTCTGGCGGGACCGGACGATATCTTTTTCTGTGAAAACGGATCGCTCCGGATAGGCCGGTCGCGCATCGGCGAGGCAGATAACCACCGGTTCGGGTGGCTGACCCTGCGCAACATCATCGCCAAGTCGAGCAATATCGGCGCCATCAAGATCGCTCAGGAGCTGGGCAAAAAACGGTTCTTTGATTATATGCAAAAGTTTGGGTTCGGCGGCAAGGTGGGGGTCGATCTCCCCGGAGAAGCTTCGGGGTCCTTGCAAAGTCTCCCGCAGTGGTCGGGGTTGTCTTTGGCTTCCATGTCCTTCGGCCATGAAATTGCCGTGACCCCCATCCAGATGGTTTCCGCTATCGCCGCCATCGCCAATGGCGGGGTACTTATCCGCCCGCGAATGACCCAGTCCATTCTCAAAAATGGAGCCGTTGAAAAAATATTCGAGTCTGAGGTCATACAGTCGGTGCTCTCCGAAGAAACCAGCCGCCAGATGATCAACATTCTCAAGTCGGTGGTGAAAACCGGAACCGGCGGCAAAGCCGCGATCCCGGGTTTCGAAGTCGCTGGCAAAACCGGTACCGCTCAGAAGATCGACCCGGCGACTCAAAGTTACTCGAAAACCAAATATCTCGCGTCGTTCATCGGATTCGTTCCGGCGGACGCGCCCCGGCTGGTCATCCTGGTGATGATCGACGAGCCGCAAAAATCGTATTGGGGAGGCGAAGTGGCCGCCCCGGTGTTTCAAAAAATCGCCCGGAAAACGTTGCGATATCTGCATATCCCTTCCAGTTTGGATCGGGTGTTTGTGCTTGACCGGGTGTAACGCAAGTCCCGAAGGTGAAGCGGATGGTTTCCGAACCACACGCCGCGCCTTCATACGAGTGTTTATGGGTCAAAAACTTTTAGACCTGATCGATGGGTATCCTATGGCTGACGTAACAGGAACGCTGGACCGCGATATTTCATCCATCGCCTACGACTCCCGCAAGGTGGAGCCGGAGGGATTGTTCATCGCCATGCCCGGCCACCACCACGACGGCGGCCGGTTTATCGGACAGGCCATCGAAAAAAAAGCCGGGGCATTCGTCACGGAAATGCCCGAGAAACAGATTGTGGAAGCCGGTTTTCAGGACTCCGGAGTCACGGCTATTCACGTAGACGATTCACGTCATGTGCTGGCCTGGGTATCCGACCGGTTTTACGGGCGCCCCTCGGACCAGTTGGATTTGATCGGCATCACGGGAACCAATGGCAAGACCACGCTGACCTATCTGCTGGAGCGGATTTTTGAAACAGCGGGACATTCCTGCGGCGTTATTGGTTCCATCAACTACCGCTACGGCGGGACGGAATACCCCGCTCCCATGACGACGCCGGAGGCGCTGGAGATCAATCGCATGCTTTCGGAAATGACCGGCCAGGGGGTCGAGAAATGTTGCATCGAGGTGTCTTCCCATTCGCTGGCACTCAAGAGGGCGCGCGAGTTGCGGTTTGCGGTTGCAGTGTTCACCAATCTCACGCGGGATCATCTCGATTATCACAAAACGCTCGAACACTATAAGGACAGCAAGAAGATTTTGTTCCGGGATTGCAAAATTCAAAAACAGGTCATCAACATCGATGACCCGGTGGGACGGGAAATCGTGCAGGAAAACTCCATTGAAACCCTGACCACCGGATTGGACTCGCCTGCCGACGTAACGGCGGAGGATTGTGTTCTGTCAGAAGATGGCATCTGGTTCACACTCAAAACCCCTTCAGGCAGCCAAAGCATTCAGTCCCCTCTGCTGGGGCGACACAATGCTTATAACCTGCTCTCGGCCTCTGCTGTCGCGTTGGCGCAGGGGATTTCGCTTGCCCACATCGCGCAGGGGATTCAATCACTGGAGCGTGTTCCGGGTAGATTCGAAAAAGTACAGCAGGGGCAGGACTTCATTGTCGCGATCGATTACGCGCATACCGACGACGCATTGGCCAACGCCCTGAAAGCCGCCCGAACCATCTCGGAAAATCGGGTGATCGTCGTATTCGGATGCGGGGGCGACCGCGATCCAGGTAAACGCAAGGAAATGGGGCGCGTTGCGCTGGAGATGAGCGATTTCGCCGTCATCACCTCCGACAACCCTCGCACCGAGGACCCGAAACAGATCATCCTGAACATTTGCAAGGGTATTCCCGCGAACCGGAAACCGAAAGAACATTTTGTGATCCTTCCCAACCGTCGGGAAGCGATCAATTTCGCCATTAGCCGGGCGCAAACCGGCGACCTGGTGTTGATCGCCGGCAAAGGCCATGAGGACTACCAGATTCTCAATACCGGGAAAATTCATTTTGACGATCGCGAAGAAGCAGAGCGGGCTCTTAAAGAAAGACTTGGTGTTAATGAATAGCGATTTGGAAACTTTGGTGAACGCCGTTCAAGGAGAGTGTTTGATGGGAGAGTCTTCCCAAATATTCCAGGGAGTTTCGATCGACTCACGGACTCTGAAACCCGGCGAATTGTTCTTTTGTATCCAGGGAGACCGGTTCGATGGCCATGAATTTTTAAACGACGCGATCGAAAAAAAAGCGGCGGGCGTAGTGGTTTCTGACCGCACAAAACTTGATGAGTCTTTGGCTCAACAGGCAGACCTCTTTGCAGTGGCAGTGCCGGACACCATTCATGATCTACAGGAGCTGGCGGGTCACCACAGAGACCAGTTTTCGGTC
>QIDN01000464.1 GCA_003229345.1 Nitrospirota bacterium
CGACAGGTCGTTTGTCTTTTCAACACCCGTCTATCCGGAGTAAATAATTTTCGGCAATGCTTGCATTTTTTCTTCCACCCCATTTCAAACTTGCCAGCGGCGTTTTAAATCTGTCTTAACACCGTCAGCTTCAAAATGTGTTCTTTGGCTTTTTTTATTTTCTTCTGAAACATTCATTTAAAAATATTTTCTTCTCTTTTCTTCCCTCTTTTTTCTTTCTTTTTCTTTCCTTTTTTTTCTTCCTGATGCGAACATTGGTCTAAGGAGGTTTAGACCAATGGTAAAGTCAACCAGAGAGCGTAAGTGTCGGAGTTGCAGGGCTTTTTTTTCACCAGATCCCCGCAACGTCAGGCATCAGGAATTCTGCAGCCAACCGGAATGCCGTAAGGCAAGCAAGGCTATAAGCCAACGCCGGTGGTTGAGCAAACCCGAGAACAAAGACTACTTCAAAGGTCCCGGGCATGTGAAAAGAGTTCAAAAATGGAGAAAGGCCAATCCCGGCTACTGGCGGAGGAAGAAATCTTGTAACGGTGTGTTACAAGATTTCTTAAACTCTCAACACATTGTTTTTATTGGACTTATAGCCCATTTAACCGGCTCTGCGTTACAAGATGACATAGCCATGACCGCCAGTCGCCTGCGACAATTGGGGAACGATATCCTCAATTTCAAAGGAGAAGGCCATGGTTCAAAAACTCCCCATATTCCCCCACAGGGTCCGCAGAGTCCCCAAACAGTTTAGTTGGGTGGATCACCGTCTGGTCCGTGACCGTTATATCGAACGATTCAGCCATCAGGCGGCGGCCCTTTATCTGTTCCTGGTCACGGTGGCTGATGCCAAGGGCCTCAGTTATTATTCCGACCCCACGATTGAGAAACGCCTTGGTATGGACGAGGTTACGCTCAGCCAGGCTCGCAATGAACTGATGCGGCTTGGACTTATCGCCTGGGAGAAGCCTATCTACCAGGTTTTGGCAATAGAAGAGCATCATCATGAAGCTCAGCCGGAAACAGCGCGAAAACCGACTGGCAGGCCCATTTCCATCGGGCAAATCCTGAAACAAATGGCGGAGGACGCTTAATGATCGATTATGAACTTTTCAGCAAAATTAAAAACCTCAAAGAACAAAAAGGGCTTAAGGTTACGCAGATTGCCAGGGAATTGGCCATGGACCCACGTACTGTGGCCAAATGGCTTGGGGAAAAACAGTTTCGACCCAAAAAATCAACTCAGCGGCCCAGCAAGCTTGATCCCCTCAAAAAAGATATTGTTCGAATGTTGGAGTCCCATCCTTATACTGCGGCCCAGGTGTTTCAGCGCATCAGCGAGGAAGGTTTCGAAGGCGGCTACACCATTGTCAAAGAATACGTTCGCAAGGTCCGTCCCCGCCGTTCGCCCGCCTTCCTGACTCTTTCCTTCGCTCCGGGAGAGTGCGCCCAGGTGGATTGGGGATCATACGGTTCCGTCAACGTTGGTTCAACCCGGCGCAGACTCAGTTTCTTTGTCATGGTCCTGTGTTACAGCCGAATGATGTATGTTGAATTCACCGTCTCTCAAACCATGGAACATTTTCTTGGCTGCCATCAAAACGCCTTTGATTTCTTCGGCGGCCTTCCGGAAAAAATCATGGTGGACAACCTCAAATCCGCCGTGCTCAAACGTGTTGTCGGTCAAAACCCGGTGTTCAACCCAAAGTATCTGGATTTTGCCAATCATTATGGGTTTGCCATCACCCCCTGCAACATCGGTAAGGGCAACGAAAAAGGGCGGGTGGAAAACGCCGTGGGCTATGTCAAAAAAAACTTCCTCGCTGGGTTGGATATCCCGGACTTCAACGCTGTTAATCCCGCCGCCGTTCATTGGATGCACCATATCGCCAATGTCCGTACCCACGGCGCAACCCATCAAAAACCCTTGGAGATGTTCCAAAAAGAGCGCCCCTGCCTCAATCCTGTGCCGCCGCATCCTTTTGATATATCCACCGTCTGTGAAGTCAGGGCATCCAGCCAGTTCCGCGTTGCTCTGGATGCCAACCACTACTCGGTCCCCGCTGAATACGCCAGCGCCCGTCTTACGCTTAAAGCATATCCGGACAGGCTATGCGTCTACCTTAAAGACAAGCTCCTTGCCCGCCATACCCGCAGTTATGACCGGGGACAGGACTTTGAAGACCCCGACCATCCCAAAGAACTGCTCGCACAAAGGAAAAAGGCTCGCGACCAGAAAATATTCATGCGCTTCCTGACCCTATCGCCCAGGGCTGAGCAATACTACCGGAAGCTTGAACAGCGCCGCATGAACCCGCTCCACCATGCCAGAAAAATCGTGGCCCTGAGCGAAATATACGGAGAAGAACCCGTGGCCAGGGCCATGGAAGACGCTTTTAGCTTCCAGGCATTCTCTTGCGAGTACATCGCAAACCTCGTAGAGCAGCGTTCGCGGCCTATGCCGGAACCCGGCGCTCTGCATCTCACGCGCCGTGAAGACCTACTGGACCTCACGGTGGAGCAACCTGACCTGGCTATTTACCAAACCGACCCTGAACACCAAAAAAAGGAGAAAAAACATGGCTGATGACAAAAACAATCTTGAACAAAAAATGCACTGCCTAAAACTGTCCTTCATGCTAGAAAACCACGAAAGCCTGGCCAAAAAGGCGGCCCAAAAACAGTGGACTCATGTGCAATACCTTGCCGAACTTATTGAAGGAGAGGCCGCCTTGCGCCAGGACCGCTCCATACAACGCCGCATACGCCTTGCCCGCTTCCCGGTCATCAAAACTCTGGATCAATTCCGCTGGACATGGCCTAAAAAAATCAACCGCCTTCAAGTGCAAAACCTTTTCCGTCTACAGTTTATCAATAATAAATCCAACGTCATTTTCCTCGGAGGCGTGGGACTCGGAAAAACACATATAGCCTCAGCCTTAGGATATGCCGCCTGCCTCCAGAGAAACTCGGTCCTCTTTGCCACAGCCATCGACGCCATCAACACCCTTTCAGCGGCCCAATCCGCAGGACGCCTGAAACAGGAGCTAAAAAAATACACAAAACCATCTCTACTCATCCTTGATGAATTAGGATATCTGCCCATTGACAAGAATGGAGCAGATCTCCTCTTCCAAATTATCAGCCTGCGCTATGAACAAGGGGCTCTGATTATCACATCCAACCGGGCCTTCAAAGATTGGTCCGAAATCTTTAATAACGACGCCACATTAACCTCCGCCATCCTGGACAGATTGCTTCACCACGCTGAGCCAGTTCTAATCGAAGGAAAAAGTTATCGCATGAAAGACCGGGTCGAACCCTGAAACTTCCTTAAAAACTGCAAAAAATTCCAAAAAAAACGCTTCCGTAGACGGCCCTAAACCAACTGCATTTTTAAACCGCCAGTTTTCATACATTTTTACGCAGCCGCTGACAAGATGTTATCAGGGGTTTAAAAACCAGCCAAAAACATGGATTAAAACTATACCACTCCGAAGAGAAGACGCACCAATCACCCCTCAAGAGAGATACAAGGATAGAATCTCTCCGACTACATTAAGGATTCAAAAAAAAATTTCTAACTATAGTCCAGGTCATATGACTTGATACTCAATAATCGTCATCAAGCAAGACATCTTCCTCCCAAAACGTATCTTCAACTTTACGAACTTTC
>QIDN01000138.1 GCA_003229345.1 Nitrospirota bacterium
AAATTCTTCAACTCGTTCACCAGAATCCACATCTGCTCCGTCACCAAACTGGGGTCGCCAAAACCCTTGATATACAAATCGCCCGTGAGTACGGTGCCCTTAATTTTCCCAAGGGTGTACAGGCGGGTATGGAAACGGTAATCCGGCCCCACTTTTTTGAGCGCCATGGCGGAGGTAAACATTTTCATGTTGGATGCAGGCGTGAACAGAGTATCGCTGTTGCGGGCGTAGATCACCTGTTGGCGATCCAACGAGTAGAACTTGGCACCGACACGCAACCCCTTGCGGCAGGACTGCGCTAAAATCGAATCGACCGCGCTGCGAAAATTTTCGATAGCGGGGTCGGCGTCTGTCTCATAATCCTCAGCCAACCCGACGCCCGGCGTCAAACATAACGCCAAACCGAGAACGGCGAGGGAGAGTTGTTTTTGTATCGAGGTGAAGTGCATCTTTAAATTGTACAAGCGTAACAATTTCAATGCAATTGACAATTTCCGTCACGCACCGTATGCTTACCCACTACTCCTTGGCAAGACGTCTTGATGGAACCATTTCCATACGGTTAGATTCCAAAACTTTTAAATCACTCTTTTTCAATACGGGAGCACAATGAGCTACGATTTAGTGGGTATCGGCAACGCGCTGGTGGATATCGAAGTACAGGTCTCGGAAGATCTGGTGCACAAACTGGAAGTCACCAAGGGCGGTATGACACTGTCCACCAAGGAAAATCAGGACCAGATTCTGACCCAAATCTCCAACCACACACAAAAGATCGCCTCCGGTGGATCCGCCGCCAACACCATCCATGGTTTCTCCACACTCGGCGGCAAAGGGTACTACCTGGGACGCGTCGCCGACGATACCTTCGGCAAGCATTACACAGACGACATGAAAAACTGCAGCGTCGGTTTTCCCGGTCCGGACGCGGAGACCGGCGGCACCGGTACCTGCCTGATCCTCATTACGCCGGACAGCGAGCGCACCATGCTCACGCACCTCGGCATCTCGTCGAAACTGCATCCCGATAACGTGGATGAAACCATCGTTAAGGAAGCACGAACCGTATACATCGAAGGCTATCTGTGGACGGGTGATGAAACCCGCGACGCCGCCATGAAAATGGCCGATGCCGCGCGTCAGGCCGGGGTGCCCGTCGCCTTCACCCTGAGCGATGCGTTTGTCGTCAACACCTACAAGGAGTCGTTGATCGATTTTATCCGCTGGAAGGTGGACATCCTGTTCTGTAATAACGTCGAAGCACGGGCCATGACGGACGAAACAAAAGACGAGCCGGCTTTCGCTGAATTGAAAGGGATGGTCGACACACTGTTCATGACGCGCGGCGCTGAGGGATCGTGGGCCGCTAGCTCACAACACGCCAAAATTCATATCGACCCGTTTCAAGTGAAGGCGGTCGACACTACCGGCGCGGGTGATCTCTATGCCGTTCCCTGTACGGGCTCATCCACAATCACGGCCTGAAAGAATCGGCCATTCTCGGTTCCTACTGCGCGGCGCAGGTGGTGACCCACCTCGGCGGCCGCATTCCCGCTCATTCCCACACCCACATCCCGACCATACTCGAGCTTTATCCGGGCGCTTGAAAACTTGTCATTCTGAATCTATCGAAGGGGAACAGGGCAAGAGGTACTCCACTGCGTTGAGGTGGGGATGTTTTTTCAGGAGCCTCGCACTTCGGACGGGAAGGGTTTGCGCTGAAAATCCGGCAACCATTTCAGCAGACACAAAAATAATTCCGGCGGGATGGAGTCGTGCAGGTTGGCTATTTCTACCCTGGGAACCATCCGGCACCGACTCTTTTTATTTTGGTCAATATTACCTATGACCAAGTCCGCCGGTATATCCGTTTCCCCTGCGGTGCCAGGCACCGTCTGGGATGAAAGCACATTGAAATTCTATTCCGTCTACCCCCGGTCTTACCGGGCGGGCTCACCCAACCCACATCCCGACTGATCCTCTGTTGCTTCAATCAGGGATGGCAGATGGACCCGTCCGCACTTCCTAACCCCCTAAACTCACTCCAGAGAAGGCTCTTCAAACCCCTTCTCTACTTACTAATATAGGCCCTCCGTCAAGCCCCCGCCAGCCGAAGCGCTGGATCA
This sequence comes from Nitrospirota bacterium, assembly GCA_003229345.1. Classification (GTDB taxonomy): domain Bacteria; phylum Nitrospinota; class Nitrospinia; order Nitrospinales; family Nitrospinaceae; genus SZUA-226. Next base: position 2,127 of record QIDN01000138.1, read on the forward strand.
AATTTGGATGGTCATTTTTAAAGCGATATCGGGCATAATAGAAGAGATGAAACTCTTTAAAGAATTCTATGTTTTATTATCCCCAATCCTTTGGGCACTCCTTTTGGTATTCCTTGCTTTATTTGAATCTATCTCGAATGCGATACCTTTAAGTACAATCGTCCTGCCCTTACTTATAATGTTTCTTTTGGGTATTCCTCTGCTATTTAACCGTGATGAAAGCCAAAGAAAGGTTTTAAATAAAGTCAGGATAGGTGTGGCGGGGTTGCTTTATCTAGGAGAGGCGGTTTTTTTTGCTTTGGGCTCTTCGGGTTAGGTGAAGAAAGGGTTTTTGTCCGAGTGAAGGCGGGAGGTGGAGAACAGGCTACAACCTGCCTTCTTCTATATCATAGACATCGAACCAGACATAGACCGGCGGGTGCACGGGAAGGTATTCCAGGATGTACCCCTCCAGATATTCCTGCCCCTCGTTCGACATTTCGCTCAACCGCATGCCCCGCATTTTATTGTTCCAGCGGATGACATCCATCGGGTCTTTGATTTTGGATTGCTCCTTGAACCATTCCCCAACCTCGTCATCGGTTGCTCCTGTCGCTATGAATTCTTTCATGACTGCATGGTCCACTCCCGTAAATTCCTCCAACTGAGCGCACAGCGAGCAGTACCAGTAGTTGTATTCTCCATTGATTCCCAAAAGGTCCGCGCGGCCTTTGTCCAGACAGCGGGCGAGAATGACGTAGCCGCCCAAAACCTCCCGGGGGCTTCGCGGCGCTTCTTTTCTTAAATCCTTGGCGAGTTGTTCCAGTTTTTCCTTATTCATAACCCGATCCTTTGTTTATGTGAAATGGGATTATATACCGGGCGACCGGAACACAATCATTTTTTCCTCGGTCATCTCCAGCATCGTCGGCAGGATGCCTCCCACCCCCAGGCCCGAAGTGTTGCGTCCCGCGAACGGCATCCAGTCCACGCGGAAGGCGGTATGATCGTTCACCATCACGGCGGCGGCGTGCAACCGTTTCGCGGAATCCAGAGCGGTATCAATATTTTTTGTAAACACAGCGGCTTGAAACGAATACGGAATTTGATTGGCACGCTCGATCGCCTCCAAGCGATCCTTGAACGCATAAACGCAAACGACCGGACCGAATATTTCCTCACGCGACACTTTCGCTTGATCGGGAGGATTCAGCAAAACCGTCGGCGCATAACAGGTAACCCCGAATTTATTGCCACCGGTGAGCACTTTCGCACCTGCGTTACGCGCCTGCTCCACCCATTGAGCCACGCGGTCTACTTCCCGCTCTAATATGAGGGGGCCCACTTCCGTGGCGGCATTGGTGGGATCACCCACCACCAGCTTTTTGGCGAGGTCGGCCAATCCACCGGCCACGGCATCAACGATGGATTCATGCGCGAACACGCGTTGCACGGACACACAAACCTGCCCGGCATGATAGAAGCCGCCCTTCGCCAGCAAAGGCAGAGCGTCTTCCACATCCGCATCTGCATCCATAATGACGGGAGCCGCACCGCCGTGTTCCAAAGTACATCGAGTTCCGGGCGCCAGTTTGGATCGCAGGTGCCAGCCGACTTTAGACGAACCGATGAAAGAAAAAAACGCGACACGGGAATCCGTCACCAGTTTTTCGGCCACTTCATTATCGCAAACAAGGATATGGCACCACTCTTTGGGAAGTCCGGCTTCGTACAGGCAATTGACGAGATTGAAGCATGAGAGCGGGGTGGTCAACGCAGGTTTCACAATGACCGGGCACCCCACCGCCACGGCCGGCACCACCTGGTGCACGATCAGGTTGAACGGATGATTGAACGCGCTCACAGCCGCCACCACACCGATCGGTTCACGCCGGGTGTAGGCCATCCGGTTCATGGACGAGGCGGTCAGGCTCATGGGAATCTCGCGGCCCGTCAGTTGGCTGATGGAGCGCGCCGCCTCGCGAATGCCCTGCACCGCGCGCTCCAGCTCGACGCGTGAATCGATCAGCGGTTTGCCACCCTCTTCCGCTGCCTGCCGCGCAAATTCTTCAGCTTTGGCGTCGACCAGATTCGCGGTCTTTTCCAGAATAGCGATGCGTTGGGGAACGGGAATGGCGTGGTCCGGGTTTCCCGCCAACCGTTGGGCCGTGGACAGCATGTGTTCCAGTTTCCCGGCGTCATCCCATTCAATTTCCGAAATCAGATGACCGTCGAACGGGGAAAGCACTTTAAGGGGTTCCGACATCGATAGCTCCTACTCGAATGAATAATTTATAAGATACAGGTTTTCGCTTTCAGCTCTTCGATCAACACCCGCTCGTTCTCGGAATAATCAACGGGAACTTCAACCAGGTGTACGCCCGGAGCATTCAGGCATTTTTTCAGGCAATCGGCCAGTTGGTCAGAGGACTCCACACGGTGTCCCTCGGCACCATACGCCTGGGCGTATTTTACGAAATCAGGATTGCCGTAATCCAGCCCGAAATCTTTGAACCCCATGCCCGCCTGTTTCCACTTGATCATCCCGTAGGCATCGTCCCGCAGGATGAGAACGACGAGATCCAGTTTCAACCGGACCGCCGTTTCCATTTCCTGAGAGTTCATCATAAAACCGCCGTCGCCGCAAATGGCCATGACTTTTCTATCGGGATGAACGATCTTGGCGGCCATGGCCGAGGGCAGTCCCGCTCCCATGGTGGCGAGTGCATTGTCCAGCAGAATCGTATTGGTGGAATAGGCCTTGTAGTTGCGGGCGAACCAGATTTTGTAGACCCCGTTGTCGAGGGTGATGATGCCATCATCCGGCATGGCGTTCCGCACTTGCGCCACGAGATGTTGGGGAATGATTGGAAATTTTGCGTCCCTGCTTTTTCCCTCGATGTGAAATTCGATTTCCTTTTTGACCCGCTTAAAATAATCGAAATCCC
>QIDN01000311.1 GCA_003229345.1 Nitrospirota bacterium
GGCCATCAACGAGGCCATCATCGGAATAGCTACGGTCAACACCGTGGTAACCTTCGTCGGCAAGGTCACCATTCACGCCAATGGCGGCGATAAACTAATTGCCAGGAGAGGTGGCCATGAGAAGGTGAATTAAAACCCAACATCTTGTCAAAAAAACAGGGTCTGCGGGGATCCCCGCAGACCCTTTTTCTTTGAATTACCACTATTAACGATCTCTATAAATAAAGCCGGGCTGGTGAATATCAGGTTTTATCAGAGGATTCCAATTCAATCGATTTACCCAGCTTTTTTCTTGTCTTTTCAAATAATTCTTTGGCTCCGAAGATTTCACTTTTGAGTTCCATCATCTCTGTCAAATGCCGGTCCGCCTGCTCATAGTTTCGGGTTTTGTAAAAAACCTCTCCCATGGAATAGTGATACTCCGGGTTGTTCTCCTCAAGGCATACAGCGGAGGCAAAAGACATCTTGGCTTTTTCGTATCTCTTTTTCTTGACGAAATCCCTCCCCTCTTGCTGAAAGTCGAACGCCGTTTTGGATTGAGTCAATTGCGGTTGCACGGAAGCAAGAATATTCGCAGCAATCTTCTGGTTGCCCTTAAATACGAATATCCGGCCCCCGCCGGCGGATTGGTCCTTAAGATAAAGATGAAAATCAAAATACCAGCGAATATCTTTCCCAAAGATCTTTTCTCCCGGTTTTTCGACCGTCACCACAAAGTTTTTCATTCCGCCCATATAAACTTCATGAATTTCATCGCCTCCCCACCGACCGATCTCGTTGCGTGATCGCCAGTTAATGATACTTCTTCGGTCGGAAAATTTCTTCCGGGCGTAATGGTAGGGCGTTAAGGGATAAATCCTTTTCAGAAACTTCTGGGTATCTTCGGAATCCCATTCAAGCTGCACTGGCGTGTGGTGGGCTAACAGAAGAGTCTGAGCCTGGCCGGGAGTGTCTAAACGAATCTCACAGTACCCCTCATTTTTAAAACCGGGAAGCTGATTCAACGATACCAGCCGGGTTCCTTTGGGAACGGCTACCGTGTAAGGCAAAGGAAACTCCGTACGATAATATTTTGTCTCATAATACCGCTTGCTTGGAGATGAGTAACTCACCTCCTCAATTTCAGGAAACCGGGCATCAGTAAAAACCAGAGGTAGTTGGTCAGGCAAGTTGACAAAAGAAAATATACCTATCGATACCAAGAGCATGGAGAAGAATGGAATTAACCGGTTCTGCTTTTTCTGTGGATCTGAATTCAAGGTTTCCCGGGTTCTTTCCTGATTGAAAAACCAGAGCAATATGAGGGCCATCGCGAAAAACATGGCAAATTTCTGCATGAAGAATTCCTCAAATTCCATGGGGCCTACCAGGAGAAAAATATAAAAGAAAAAACCTGCAAAAGCCCAGATGATCCATATGGTAAAAACTCGGGCCCAAGCTCTAAAAATCAATAATCCCACTCCAGTCAACATACAGCTGAAAGCCAACCCCAATTGCATATCGTCAAACAACTCTTTCTCACCCAGCAAAATCCCCCAGTCTGTGAATGGAATCGTGATAGGGAGGTGAAAATCCATAAAGGCATACCCCAGTTGACAGAATCCCCAAATAAACATAAAAATTCCGACTGCATAAACCCAAATAGCGCAACTTTTCATTCTCTTCTTTCAAAGCCTTTCAAATAGGATGAGATGATATGAATTTCCTACCTTTACAGTGTAAGCGAATTTAATCCAATTTGAAATGTAGAGGGTACTTTTATCTTAGATTTTGACCACTTGGGAGGCAAAATGGTTAGATTAAGAACCGAATCCGCCATAAAAACGGAAACCGAACTCGATGAGATGAAGGGTGGCATCCGTCTTAAACGCTCCGAAATCTCCCTCCGTGATATGAAGAAACCGGTACTGCAAAAAGGGCGAGGGAAAAGCGGCGAACACATGTGGGGAAGCATTCATCTTTTCAAACCCGATCAGTATCTGCCAGGCGAGGCTGGAGTCGGTCTCACTGGCAAGGGTCTCCACGGTATAATCCTGCCGGGAAATCCCTGCTCCTCCTCCGAAATAAACATAATATCCCCGGCGCTCCCAATACGTATCTCCCAGAGGAGGGACTTCCACCCGATAGGTCGCAGTCAACATCAGGCTATGCGTCACCCGGTCCGAGGCAATCAACTCCGTCACGGTCGGGGGATTGATGATCGAGTCGATGTCGTTAAACGTGTAAAGGTATTCGGCTTCCAATTGAAATGTCTTCGCCAACAAAAATCCCAATGAGGCCTTGAAGGAATAGCCGCCTCCGAAGTTGGCATCGCCCGAGGGTGGACTGGATTCCAATTCCGCATTGGGAGCAATCACCGCACCGCCCGCCAGACCAAAGCTCAAAAAATTACTCCCCTCTGCCCGCGCTGTCCCGCCGGCAAGTATCAAAGTATAAATACAAAGAAGGGCACAAAGAATAAATAAACGCTTGTGAAAAAGGACGCGGTTTAAAAGTTTGGAGATCTGGTTCACGAGATAACCCTCAGAAGAAACAAAAACGCCTTCTTCAAGTATAACAAAGGGGTATCGGTTCTAAAGCAAAAGATGAGGGATTCGCGTCAGGAATGAATCTTTTGAAAACCTTGGAAGGGGGAGTTTAAAATTGCTGATAGAAACGATTAATGGGCTTCGTCCCAGTTCTTGCCCCAGTTCAGATGCACCACCACCGGCACCTGCATCGGCCACACGCCTTCCATTTCTTTTTTGACCAGCGCTTCGACGTTCTTCTTCTCTTTCTCCGGGCACTCGAACACCAGTTCGTCGTGCACCTGCATGATCATCTTCGACTGCAACTTCGCCAGCTGATGATGCAGGCGGATCATCGCCCGCTTGATCATGTCCGCCGCACTACCCTGCACCGGCGAATTGATCGCCACCCGCTCCGCCGACTCTCTTACTTGACGGTTCTTACTGTGCAGGTCGGGCAGGTAGCGCCGCCGGTTCATCATCGTCACGGTATAGCCGCACTGCCGCGCTTCTTCAATCGTATTCTCCATGAAGGTCTTGACGTTCTTGTACAGATCGAAATACCGGTCGATGAACGCCTTCGCCTCACCCGGCGATATTTTCAACTGCCGCGACAATCCAAATGCACTCAACCCGTACACGATGCCGAAGTTCACCGCCTTCGCCATGCGCCGCCCGTCCTCGTCCACCCCGTCCAGCGGTTGCCCGAATATCTCCGCCGCCGTGCGCGTGTGAATGTCCTCATTATTCTTGAACGCCCGGATCAACGCCGGATCGTTCGACAGATGCGCGAGAATGCGCAACTCGATCTGCGAATAGTCCGCCGACAACAACCAGCCGCCCCCCTCCGCGACAAACGCCTGGCGGATTTCCTTGCCGAGGTCGGAACGGATCGGAATATTCTGGAGATTCGGATCGCTACTGCTCAACCGCCCCGTCGCCGCGACCGTCTGGTTATAGGAAGTATGAACCCGCCCGGTCTTGGGATTGATCTCCAGCGGCAGGGCGTCGATGTAGGTCGATTTCAATTTCGACAGCTGACGGAAGTTGACGATCATCGCCGGCAGTTCATGCTCGTCCGCCAACTCCTCCATCACACTCATGTCGGTCGAGTAGCCGGTCTTGGTCTTCTTCTTC
>QIDN01000287.1 GCA_003229345.1 Nitrospirota bacterium
TCCGAGCCCGATGAGATGGACTGGTGGCCGATGGCCCTGTATGCCTACACACGGGGTTGCAGCCATATATTTACGCTGGAAACTTCGCCCGCCTTGCCGATGGATGTTCGCGTTAAAGCTCACCTGCTGGCCATTCAGACTGCTTTGGAGCAGATGCAAGGAAAGAAAACTTAAAAATCAGGAAGGCTTATCGGTGAGAATGGGGATGTTAATCGACGCCCCTGCTGAAACCGTATTAATATCTGTGTCCGGGTTGTAGTTGCTGAGCAGCCAGAACGGAATGGAATAGATGTTATTGCATATTTCCCACAAGGTCTCTCCCTTTTTCAACTTGCGAGCCACCACTTTCTCCACCTGGTAATTCCCAAAAAAATCTTCCTGGATGGCTTTATGGTATTCCTGCCGCTTTCGTTCAAATTCTTCGGGAGTGGTCCTTCGGAAAGGAACCTTGATGGATTGATTGACATGAATTCGGCTGCCCCTTCTTCTCAGGTTATTGAGCTGTCGTAATTCTCTTACCGAAAGCCGGGCCCAATCGGCAACATGACTCAATGTCTCGTCGAAATCAATCTTGATCAAGCCCATACGATAATCTTCTTCGTTATCGGAAACAAATTTTACAGGGCGGAATGCGTGACGGTTTTTATTAATTTGGAACACACCGGCAAGATTGGATAAAACTTTTTCCATCTCAGGGTTTTTTTGCAAAGGCTCTGTGGTACTGGCCACGACGGTGTTCTCATCAGATTGAACTCCGCTCATTTGAACTTCCATTTTCGGAGTTTCAGTTTGAGATTCCTTAGTGGCCACGGCAGAAGCCAGTTGCAATTTAAAATCGGTTCCCGGTTTTGGAACCTTGATGCGTTGTCCGGGCCGGAGGGAATGAGGATTCTCCATCGTATTCATTTTGGCCAGAACGCTGACATGAACGCCGTAGTTACGTGCTATGCGGGTCAATGTGTCTCTCCGCCGAACACGGTATTGGATGGTTTCCAAATCGTCCGGGATTACTACCAGTCCCCAATCCGGTTTGGGATGCTCCACACGGACGACTCGAGTCGTTCCGCGCTTATAGGCTTTACCCGGAATTTCCAAAACCTGCCCTTTATAGATCCGGTGCCCCCTGATCATATTCATTTCTTTCAATCTCCACACGGAGGTCCGGTGGCGGCGAGCGATGGTACTCAGGGTATCCCCCCGCCGGACGGTATACCAGCGAACACGAACCTGTTTGTCGAATTTCAGGCTTTCTGGAATGGAGGCGTACAATTCATTAAGATTCAAATCCCGATTGACAGGAGCCTTGAATCCGTAATTCCTGGGAATTCTTTTTTTGCCGGAAATAACGGGCCGTCGCAATGAAGGATTGTATTCGGCGATTTGCTCCCGGTTCATCTCAAAATATTTCTCTAATGTAGAGATATGAACATAATCATCGATGGATATCTCAAGAAATTCAAACGGTTCATGCATGACAACCCCCGGGAAGTACTGACGGGGATACTTGCTCACTTCAAGAGCGGCCATGAATTCAGAGAAAAAGTTTTTGGAGGCAAAACCAAACCGTCGGCTTCGATAGTTATCAATAATTTTAACAATGTCATCTCCATGCCTTCTTTTCGCCCGCTTCATTCCATTCACCCCATGATTGTAGGCGGTGATGGCGAGGGGCCAGCTCTGCAATTGCTTGTAATTATATTTCAAAAGTTTAGCGGCGGCATAGGCGGCAATAATGGGGTCTCGTCGTTCATCCACTTCATAACCAACATTCATATAAAGACGACCGGTGCTACGGGTAAATTGCCAGATCCCCGCGGCTCCCGCGCTGGAATAAGCACCCAGTTGAAAAGACGACTCCACATGAGGTAAAATGGCCAACTCTTCCGGCACCCCGACTTCCCTGAAAATCCGCTTGATTTCTTTCATGTAAAGACCAGACTTCCTCAAACCTTCTTCAAAGCGATCTCTTTGACCCAACTGACTCCGTATATTACGGGAAGCTTTGATAAAATTCTTTTGGACCATTTGCAAGATGCGTTCTTCTTCCGGGGTTAGATTGACCCTATTTTTGACGCGAGCGAGCTTGCGCAGAGTTCTCTGGAACTTTCTAACGTGAGGCTTTAATTTGCGGTGGCGGGCTCTGGAGGACAGGGGTTTGTCGCCCAGGTAAACCACATCGTAAATAATATCGAGATTATCCTGGTCATGGATGATGGCGTGTTGGGTCGAATATTGCGTGTAAACTTTTTTCCAAAAATTAACCCGGCTTTCCAAGGCAACTGGAACGGTAAAGTCGAACTCTTCTGTCTCGAATTCGCCGGGAAAGGTAGCTGAGGCGGAAGAAACACCTATCCAAACTAGAGAAAGGATAGCAACAAATCTGATGACGGCGGATTTAATCAAAGCAGAGAGCCTTTCAAAAAATATCGTTTTCCTAGGCCGGAATTTTCGACAGGAAAACATAATTTCAGCAGGATAGCCCAATAATTTTCAAAAGGCCTGTCTAGTTATGACCAGAACCCTTCAACCACAAAAATTGCAAAAAATAACCACAAATCCTTGTTTTTTAAGGATAACAAACACCTAAAAGGGAGTCAACCGCTTTAATATTTGGCAGAAGTATAACAAGAAATGGCGGACAAAATAGCTGAAAAACACTGAAAAACCGTCAGGTAGATTTACCGGAGGGACCTTGATATTTACTATTCAATTTATATACAAACGCCAGAAGTTCGGCCACCACTTTATAAACCGGCGGAGGTATTTCCTTGTTGATATCCACTTGGGAAAGAATTTGAACCAGATCGGGATCCTCTTTAATAGGAATCTCGTTTTCCTTAGCCAATTGAATGATGCGCTCGGCAACTAACCCTTCCCCCTTGGCAGTCACTTTAGGAGCGGCATTTTTCTTCGTATGATATTTCAGAGCTACCGCAGATTTAAGGTTTTTATTTTTCCGTCTACTCATGTCTTGATATCCACCATTTGCAAAGGAGTATCGATCAGTAATTGCCCCAGGCTGTCGGGAACTTCCATCGAAACCTCAGTCTGGTGCCGGCTGGTCACGCTAATGGAAAATCCTTCCTCCTGAAACAAATCCTCCAACTCTGGCACATGCCCATGAATAAATTGAATGGCATCGGAATTGGAGCCGGTGATGTGAATCGAAATGTCATCTTTGAGTATTTTGGTTTCGATTCTCAAATCTCCCAAGGCCGAAAGATTGAGCAGGAAAACCAAATTAAAAATCCGATTATGAGAATCGGGCTCCTGACCTCTGCTCTCTTTTTGATCGGGAAGAATATAAATTTTAAACCGACCGTTTTCGCCTAGAAAATTCTCCGGAAGTTGCAACAGCAAAGGATGTTGCGCCTCTTTGGAAAAATGATAAGTCAACTGCTGTAATTCTATATTGCTGACCGCTTGATTCACCTGCGCCATCAATTTTCCAATGAATTTTTCGGAAGCGGTGCTATCTGTTGCCCCGGCTGGAATCTGCTCCAATTGCCGGGCAAGGCGCATCAATTGCCCTTTTAAGTCATTTTCTAAAAGAACATTTTTATTGGAGAGACCGGGCTCCAACACAAAGTCTTTCACCTTGGCCTCGTAATGAAATCCGCTCC
>QIDN01000416.1 GCA_003229345.1 Nitrospirota bacterium
CGGAATCGCCGAAGCTCTGATTGCGACCGCTGCTGGTTTGGTCGCCGCGATTCCTGCCGTCGTATTTTTCAATTACCTGAACAGCAAGATTCATGGGTTCAACCACCGGATGGAAGATTTCGGCGAGGATTTCGTTTACATGGTTGAAAAGGACTTCATGAGTCAGTCGGCGGATCCGGTGCGGTTGGAGAGGCTGTAAGTGGAGCGCAGAAAGTCCACTCGATTGATGGCGGATATCAATGTGACTCCGTTTGTGGATGTCATGCTGGTCCTGCTGGTGATTTTCATGATCACCACACCGCTGATGCAACATGGGATGGACCTTGAGCTTCCCGCGGAAAGCACCGAAACTGTAGAAATTAAAGATGTTCCTACGGTATCGGTTCGAAGTAACAAAACGATTTACTGGAACAAGGAAAAAATGGCGACCCTGATGACCCTTACTGGAAAGCTGACGGGATATGTGAAGAAGCATAAGGATGGTGCTGTTTATTTCCGTGCCGATCGAAGTTTGGATTACGGTTTTGTCATTAAAGTCATGGCTACTATCCGACGGGCCGGGGTCCGGAATATCGGGATGATGACCGAACCCGGCCAATGAGATCCGCGCAGTCCCCATCCATCGACTTCAACCAGATGCTGGTGGTTTCTGTTTTTTTTCATTTCTTTTTGTTCACGGTGTTCATGTTCCTTCCTCAAACCCAGAATGTAGTCAGACACATTAAGCCGGCTTTTATGGTGAGTTTTGTTGATATTCCTACGGGGCCGGATATCCCGCCCGCTCCCCCAGCGGTGCCTGTTCCGCCTGCGCCCCGAGAAACGCCTGTTGTTGAAAAAGCTATTCCTCAAAAACCCCAACCGGTCCCCGAACCCAAGCCAGTTCCAAAGCCCAAGCCGGTTCCTGAAAAGTCGGAAGCTTCCAAAGCTCTGGTCTCCAAATTGGACCAGCTGGCCCAACTAGAGAAGAAGAAAACGATTCCTAAAAAAGACAAAGCTCTGGTGATCCCAAAGCCGCTGGATGATTTTGAGAACATGAAGATGAAAACGGCGGTGGAAAAGAAGCCGATCCGGAAAAAAATTGCGAAAGATGACTTGACGTTCAAGGAATTGGAATTTGAGCGCCTGTCAAAAAAATCCGCCACCGACCAGTCGCGCAACAAACCTAAAAAAACATCCAGTCTGTTAAAAGAACTGGATGAGCTGGACAAGATGAACAAACAGGCCCGTGCGGTTTTAGCCAAACCAAAAATAAAAAAAACCAACTCCAGGGCCACTGAACTCCTGAAACAGTTGGAGTCCCTTAAAAAGGAAAGTGTTCAAATCAAAATCGATACCAGTAAATTGTCGTCCCGGCATTCTCAAAAATTCAAATCGGAAATCCGCAATTTGAAAATGGCAGAAATCCAGAGAAGAGTGGCGGGGCCGACCGCTTCCGGAGAGTTGGGAGACCCGGGAGCGGATGCGCTTTCAAAGTATGTTGGAGAAGTCTATGTTAACATTTATAAGCATTGGAAGGATCCTTTGGGGGGTGGGAATGGCAGGGTTCAGGTTTCTTTTTCCATTTTCCCGAAGGGTAACATTGCGATGCCGAAAATTCTAAAAAGCTCCGGAGATCCCAAGTTGGATAATCTGGCGATTCGTGCCATTAAAAACGCTGTTCCTTTTCCTCCGTTTCCCAGGGAGATCAAGGAACCCAATTTACCTTTAATTTTAAAATTTGACTATGTGCCAAAAAAATAAATCTATATTTATTGCCGCTTTAGTTAGTTTGATCCTGTGGCTTCAGCCCTATCCCGTACACTCGGAGGAAAGTATTTTTCTTGATTTGGTCAAGACGACCCAAAGCACGGTGAATATTGCGGTGCCTCATTTTGTTTATTCGGGAGGAGGTGAAGATGAGAGTTTTTCTGAAAAGAGCCGCAATATTTTGGAAAACGATCTCCGCTTGTTTGAATTGTTTGTCCCCGTGGCTCCTAATGTCTATTCCGAGCTGGAGAAGAGTGAAGCCCAGACCGATCAGCCGGATTACGCCGCCTGGAGCCAGTTGGGAGCTCAATGGTTGATCAAGGGTAAATATGGGAAAAGCCTGTCTGGCGGCGACAAATACAAGTTTGTGTTTCGTCTTTTTGATGTGGTTAACGAACAGTTTTTGGTGGGGAAACGATATCAAGGCAAGAAAAGTTTCATGCGAAAAATCATGCACCGGTTTGCCGATGAAGTGATGGAGCAATTAACTGGCAAACGAGGAGTAGCCGAAACCCGTCTCGCTTTTCTTACACGCACCCGTGATGGCAAGGAAATGTATGCGGTAGATTTCGATGGCGCCAACGTTCAGAAGTTGACGGATGAGAAATCCGTTATCTTATCTCCGGATTGGTCACCCGATGGCCGTTTTATCGTTTACACCTCATACAGAGAACATAATCCGGATTTGATTCTTCTGGATCCCGATGGCCGACGCCGGCGCCGCCCGCTATTGAGATTGCCGGGTATCAATTCGGCGCCCGCCTGGTCGCCCGATGGCAGTAAAATTTCCCTGGTACTCAGTAAAGACAGCAATTCCGAAATCTATGTCTTAAACCGATGGCGGAAATTGACCCGGTTGACCCGCCACTTCAATATAGATACTTCACCCACCTGGTCGCCGGATGGCAAAAAGATTGCTTTTACCTCGGATCGGTCGGGTACCGGGCGTCCGCAAATTTATATCATGGATGCTAGCAGTGGCGACCGCACCGGCGTGAAGCGCATCACCTTCCAATCCCGGTATAATGACAATCCCAACTGGTCGCCGGATGGGGATAAAATAGCCTTTACTTCCATGGTTAAAGGCAACTTTCAAATAAAAATTTATAACACGGAGACCCGTAAAACGACGGATGTCACCTCGGGTCCGGGAAGTAAGGAGGAACCCACTTGGTCTCCCGATGGACAGTTTCTGGCTTATCGGCTGACGCGTGGAAGACAATCCTCCATTCATATCAAGCGCTTCGGAGGCAAGAAAAGCCGGCAGTTAACCTTTCTGCCGGAAGGGGGCGTCAGCCCCACGTGGTCTCCCTACCCAAAAAGATAGGCTGATTTTTCAGAGGTTAGCACAGCCAGCCTTGTAATTTTTACAGTAACTGGTAACATAAAGGAGCTTCAATTTATTGATTGAAAAATAGTGGTCTATAGTCATATAATTTCAAAGGACGAGTTAAGAGCCTCCCCGGCTCTCAGAGTTGCTCTTTTAAGCCAAAATAATTCAAATAGTTATGATGAATTTTTTACAGAGTGCAAAATCGGGCCGTTTACTCTTTGAGGATTTTGGGCGTTCATTGATGAACCCATGGGATCAGATATAGCAATGATTGAGAGATGTTAATTTAAATAAGCCATTGAATTTAAAAGAGGTACTTATGATTAAAATCAAGAACACAATGCAATCCAATTTGTTTTTTGGGACGGTAATGTTTTTGGGTTTTCTCCTGACGTGGGGATGTACCAAGAATGTTGCTCCTCCGGAAGTTGAAGAACCTCCGGCACCGGTGGTTGAGGCGATTCCCGAACCTGAGGCTCCCGAGATTGATCTGACACAGGAAGAAGTTGACGGTATTCAAGAAAGTGAGGCAG
>QIDN01000347.1 GCA_003229345.1 Nitrospirota bacterium
TCGAAATGTTCCTGCGTAGCGTGGCTCGGTACCAGGTTGGAGTTGGCGATGATGACGCGTGGCGCGTCCGGGTGCGTCTGGGCGATGTACACTGGTTTGCCGGATTGCACGCACAGGGTTTGATCGCACTTGAGGCGTTTGAGTTCGGCGACAATACGGTGGTACTCCTGCCAGTTGCGGGCGGCGCGGCCGGTACCTCCGTAGACAATGAGCTGTTTCCAGTCGAGCGCGACGCGGTCGTCGAGATTATTCTGGAGCATGCGCAGGGCGGCTTCGGTATCCCAGTCGCAACAACTGTGTTTCAGGGAGGTGGACGCGCGCGGCGCTTTTTTGGGGCGCCGGTTCATGGCCATGGGCCGCGTACCGGGGGCGCGTATGGATGATTTCTTTGTCATTACGCCCCCTTGCGGGAGGCTACGCCCAAGCAAAAGTGGTAGAAGATACCGACAGCGAGTCGTCCGGTGCGCTCCTCTTCGATCAGGGGATTGTATTCCGATAAATCAAACAAATCGACCTTGGGGTGGGCGCCGGCGTTGAAGGCCATTTCAAATGCTTCCTTGGCACGCAGGCCCAGCACACTGGGACAGGACACGCCGGGGGCATCGGAGGCGCGGATCGAATCTAGGTCGAAGCTGACGAACAGGGAATCGCATTCCCAGGCCAGCCGTCCCAGGGCACTACGGAACGCTTGTGCCGCCGCGTCGCCACGCGACACTTCCGAATACCAGATGATGTTTCCTTCCTTGTCCTTAACGTAGCGGGCATGTTCTCGGCTGACCTGACTGCCCTGCGCGGCAAATTCGATGAACTGCGAGCCCGAAAATCGGGAGTCTTCCAGGAGCAGGCGGAAGGGGGACCCGCTGTGGGCTTGGCCGTCTTTCAAGGGGCGCACGTCGAGGTGAGCGTCGATATTGATCACGCCGACCGGGGTATCCGGTTTCGAGTCGAGTAGCGCGCAGGCGTTGGGGTAGGATTGATCGTTGCCGCCGCCGACCACGAAGGGAATGCCGCCTTTTTGGATAATGGAGGCAGTTTGCCGGGTGAGAGCGGTATGGGATTGATCCAGCGGCAGGCCGACTGGGATATTCCCGGCATCGGCGAGGGTGATGCCAGACAGATCTATATCCAATTCCGGGTTGTCGGCGGTGCCGTAGCGCCGAATCCAGGAGCGGAACTTTTCGGGTCCATGGCGGGCTCCGGGCCGCCCCCCGTTGATCTCTACCCCGGTGTCATAGGGGAACCCCAGAAGGACCACGTTCCCCTCCTGCCCTGGATGAATAATGTCTGCCAATTTAGGGTCGTCGGTCATAATATCCATTTATAGAACGGTTTTAGGGGAAAGTAAACCGCTGTTGGGACGATTGGGCAGGCCTTTTTTCCCAGCCGGAGATTGTGGCATATCCCTGAATTTTGGTCCTATGGCCTTTTTCTTGTCATCCGCGCTCTCTTTTTGATATATTTCTACTACTATTATTCCCCGGTTGTTTATATAAGGAGATTTTTATTTATGCCCAGTTCCATCGAAGCGTTAAAGCAGGCTGTTGAGCTTGAACAGCAGGCCCTGGATCTATATATCATCGCCATGGACAATGCGGTCCATGAAGAAACGAAACAAACGTTGAAAGAATACGCTGACGATAAACAACAGAAAATTGACACGTTGTCCTGGATGATTATGGCGGAATCCGGAGACCTTGAGAAAGAAGAGTCCGCTCCCCAGACTGGCGGCGAAAAACTGGCGGCTGGCAAGTGTCCTTTTTCTAAGGGTGAGCTGAAAGAGATGGGTTTTGATATGTCCCAGTCCACGGCGAGCGACGACCAATTCAAATCCTGAATTAAAGAACCTTTTATTTTTGAGAGATGAAGTATGGCGATCGAAGATCCTCATGATTTACTGATTGAGTGTTCGGATTGCGGGGTGGAGAACATGTTTTCCGAATATACCCCCGAGCTGGTGACGATCTGCAACCAGTGTCGTACGCGGTTGATGCATCCTGATTTCAACCAGACGTATAATGAGCATCGGTGTGATGATTGCGGTTTTGTAATGTGCCTGCTGAAGGACACCCTGTTTGAAAAAGGTAAGACGGCCTGCCGGTGTGGGGGCTTCAATATTCAAAAAATTTCCAAATCAACTCTTTACGAAGAAGCCGAAGAAGCCGGGGCCTTTGATCTGGATGAAGAAGACCTCAAGACCACTCCCAGTGATGACTGGTGTCGTTCGGATTTGTCGGACATTGAAGCGTCGGACGATTACAATGAAATATTCGATCAGAATCCCGGGGACAATTAACCCTGGAAAGTACCCTTGAGTTCTGTGTTCAGTAAGGAAGCTCTCCTTTTCGTGTTTGGTTGAAAAATCCTTCCTCATGGCTATACCATGAAATTATTTTTTGGTGACAGCAATTGCCTCATGTGTTTGAAAGTCTGTAAGAGATGAATAAAGCAACCTCACCTTCTGTACCTTCGGCCAAAAAAATTCTATTGATCAAGATGGGGGCCGTGGGAGACTTGATCATGGCTTCGTCTTTTTTTGAGGCGGTACGAAAGAATTTCCCCCAAGCCCAGATTTCTCACCTGGTTTCGGATCAGCTGTTTCCTATTGTAAAAGAAAACCCCAATATCGATCGATTTATTCCTGCCGACTCCAACGCACTTTATAAAGGCGGTTGGTTTTCGCGGTTGCGGGAAGTGTTTCGTCTTATTTTCTTGTTGCGGAAAGAACGCTTCGATATGGTTTTCGTATTGCACTGGGCCTGGCAATTTAATTTGCTGACGTTTTTTTGCCGCATCCCCGTTCGCGTAGGATTCAAGCGGAAATTTGGAAGGCTGTTTTTGACACACGGAGTGCGGCCTCGGGAGGATCAAAATAACCGGGAAGCCTATCTGAATTTATTAAGGGATTTTGGGGTGCCGGTCCGTTACCAGAAAAGCCATTACTACCTTTCGGAACGGGAAGACCGTTTTCTGAAAACATTTATTGAGGAACACCAGATGGGCGCCGGAGAACAATTGATTGCATTGGCTCCCGGAGGCGGCAGGAACATCAAGCAAACCATGCTGACCCGCCTTTGGCCGGTCGACCGTTATATAGAGCTTATCGGTAATTTTTTGCAGGCGGGTTCTTATCGGATCGTGCTGATCGCCGGACCGGACGACGGCTTGGTGATTCAACCCATTCTTGACCGGTACCCGCAGTGCATTGATACGCGCACCTTAAGTTTTGGTGAAAAGGCCTCAATCCTCCGGCGGTGCCGCTTGCTGGTGGGCAATGATAGCGCTCCCATACATATGTCAACAGCGATGAGTATACCGACGTATTCTCTGTGGGGCCCAACCAACCCCAAACGATATGGCGATCCGTTGCCGCACCACACCTCATTTTTCAAGAAGATCGAATGTTCTCCCTGTTATTCGTACGGGGAATTCCCGGCGTGCAATGATAACCAGTGCATGCAAGCCATCTCGGTGGCCGAGGTTTGGGAAACGCTGCAAGCCGCATTAAGCCTGAAAATTCCCAAGTCGGCCTTTATTGAAAGCTCTGTACCAGAGAAAGAGTTTCCCGGAGAAAATGTTTCTGCTCCGCAAGTGAGCCCGGAGCGCCC
>QIDN01000245.1 GCA_003229345.1 Nitrospirota bacterium
ATTATTCCCCTGGAGCGGTGGAGTTGCTTGGTGGTTCTCTGAGCCGTAAAAATTTGAACGCACAGGTCCTGCACCGGAATTTTTTTGAGTTGGAAGCCGCGCATGACCAGGCCTACGACAGCCTGCTGGAGCAGACGTTTTTCTGTGCGATTCATCCCGATCAAAGATCAGCGTATGTCGAAACCGTGTCCCGCATTTTAAAACCCGGCGGACTGCTGTTTGGATTGTTCTATGAGACGGGTGAAGAAGGCGGTCCTCCGTTCAATACCACTGAGGCTGACATCCGGAAACATTTTGCAGCGGTATTCGACATCGAACGCCTTGAGAAATGTTCATTTTCGAGTGAGAAACGTAAGGATAAAGAATGGTTAGCGGTCATGCGGAAAAAACCGGAAAATCAGACAAGATAACAGGATTTACCAAACAAAGATCCTTCGCTGGTGCTCAGGATGACAGACTGGATGTGTCGTGTCATTTGGTAAAATTGAGTCCAGCGTCACGCTGGCTCCCCCGGTAGGGGGTGAAAGAAAATTTTGGAGGTTCCAGTTTCAACCCTATAATGAATTGTTAAATATGGATAGAGGTCTCATCCCTTTTCAGGAAATACCATGCATGTGAAATCCACCGGTTCTACGGCGAAAAGCGGTAAGAAAATATACTCGGGTATATTCCGTGACGGTGGCGCGGGCTCTCGCGCCAAAGGCCGTTTCCGGGAACGCCGCCGCAAGCTGATGAAAAAGGAAAACCGGCTGATAGTGCTGACCGGTGTGCCTTACGGGCCGGGGCAGGAGACGACTTGGACCTACGCCTATGCCCCTACCTATCAGGAACCGACAGTCATGTACCTGACCGGCGTCAACCAGTCGGAAGTGATTCTGATGCTGGACCCCGGATCCAAAGAATCGGACGAGATTTTGTTTGTTAAAAGGAAGGACCCGCGGAAAGAGTTTTGGGATGGCGTTCGTTTCGGTGTGGGCGATCCGGCCAGCATCCGCGAGGTGAAGCGGGTGACCGGGATCAAAGACGTGCAGGATATCGACGACTTCGATGAAATTTTCAGGAAACGTTTAGCAAAACGGAAAAAGAAAGGGGTGGGCACCTTCTGGCTCGAAAGCACACGCATCGGTGCCCGGCGCACGATCAAAACCGATCATAACTGGAAATTCAAAAAGAGAATTGAGAGTCTGCTGAAAAAAGTAAAGGCGCCTAAGGGAAGCCTCAGCAATATCATGCAGTCCCACTTTGAGTTGCGACTGCCGCTGGATGCCTACGATATTGCCAACACACTCAAGGCGCAGACGATTACAGGCAAGGCATTCAAGGAAACCTTGAAGAATTTTAAGCAGTTTGGGAACGAATGCCAGATTCAGGGGTTTCTTGAGGGACAGATGTTGATGAACTCGCCTTATGGGCTCAGTTTTCCGGGGATCATCGCGGCCGGCCATAACGCGACGGTATTGCACTATATGAAAAATGACGATCCCATCGATAAAGGGGAACTGGTGCTATTGGATTTCGGTGTGCGTTGGATGACCATGCATGCCGATATTTCCCGTACGGTTCCAGTATCGGGGAAGTTCAATCCGATGCAGAAAATTTTGTACGAGATCGTCCTGGAAGCACAATTGGCGGTGGAGAAAATGGCGCGCGCCGGAGTGACTATTGTGGATCTGAATGATGCGTGTTGGGGAACTCTGCAAAAGGGGTTGGATGAGAAATTTCATAAGCTGGGCGGCAAATCCAAAACGGAATATAAAGGCCGTCCTCACGGCGTGAGCCATCTGATCGGCGAGCAGGAACACGATGGCGATCCGTTTCGGGATTATGGGATCGAGCCGATGAAGCCGGGATGGTTGATCAGCAATGAGCCGGGTCTTTACGGCAAGTTTCAGTGGAAGCATAAAGGCAAGGTTTACGATGAGAAAATCGGGATTCGGATTGAGGACAATCTACTGATTACCAAGACCGGATGCGCCAATTTGTCGAAAGGAATACCGAGGCGGGTGAGTGAGATTGAGCAGTTGATGGCGCGTCCGCGCCGGAAATGATCAGAGTTCTTTTAAGGCTTCCAGTACTTCATCAATATGTCCTTTGACTTTGACCTTGGGAAAAATTTTGCGAACCACTCCCGACTTGTCGATGATGAACGTGCTTCGCACGATCCCCATGAACGTCCTGCCATAGAGTTTTTTTTCCTGCCAGACGCCGTACTTGTTCACCACCTTTTGATCGACATCGCTGATCAGGGTAAACGGCAAGTCATATTTTCCAATAAACTTTTGATGTTTTTCGGGGGAGTCGATACTGACGCCGAGGATTTCCGTGGTTTTGAATTTTTTGAACTGATCGCGAAAATCACAGGCCTCGGAGGTGCAACCGGGTGTCATGTCTTTGGGATAGAAATAGAGGACGACGTTCTTTTTACCCTTGAAGGAGCTCAGCTTGATTTTGTTCCCGTTTTGATCAGCGGCTGAAAAATCGGGAGCTTTGTTTCCTTCTTTGATCATAGAGGATAAAAGGTGTGATTCAAGCTGCTCCCAATTCTTTGATGAGTTTATCCAGACTGGTATTGAGGCCGTTGATTTTTGCCATGATTTCCTTGGTGGGATTTCGACCGGGTCGCAGATTAAAGATCATCCGCGCATCACTAATAATATTGTCAATTTTCTGGAAACTCTTTTTGGAGAGTTGCTTCGATTTGATGCATTGGGTTTCGAAAAGGACGATAATGCGCTGTAATTTGCCATCCACCTGGAACCCGATCATGGAATCGCCTCGAAGAGAAGAGTTCTGTTCCATGTATCCCCAGATGCCGCCCCGGCCCTGAGTCACCTCAAAACTGGAGCGAAGGTCCTGGGCCGCGTTTTGGCAGGCATTTGCGAAAACCAGATTCGGAAAGATCATTAAAAAGAGCAATCCTGCAAAACATATTCGCAAGCAGAGGACCGCGCGTGTTTTACTTCCTTGAAGCAAATTCATGGCATTTCCCTGATGTGTTGGGTTGGTTGTAAATATGCAATCAGCTTGCTTGTTTTGCACCGAATTGCCCATATCTTTTCATGTAACCAAGAAAAAGGAGGGTTGTCAAACTTTTATATTAACGCAACTATCCTGGGCTGGTGCCGTTGGTATTAAAGATTGGAATTTCAAGGTCATTGGTTGAACAACTCATGATCTTTCAAATCCTTGAACGCTGGGTCGGCTCTCAGTGCCCTGAGGATGGAGGGCTTGATTTTTTGGATGAGTTTCAAGTTTTCAAGTGCTTCTTCGCGGTTGCCCTTTTGCGCGTAAGCTTTGGCCAGAAGCACCCGGTGCGAAAGGATATGCTCATGGTTGGGATAAGAAATCAGGATTCGTTCCAGAAGGGTGATGGTCTTGTGCGGCGTTCCCATTTTGTAATAGACGGCCGCCATATTGAGTTTGCTCATCAAGTATCCGGGATGGGTTCGGAGAGCCAGGGAGTATAAGGTCAGCGCACGTTGGTACATTCCATAATGAGCGAATACTTCACCTTTTCGGTTCAGCGCTTCTGCGGGATCGAAAAACGGTTCTTTGGGATTCAGTGCGACCTGAGTGTCCGGAGTTTGAGG
>QIDN01000458.1 GCA_003229345.1 Nitrospirota bacterium
TTGCTCGAGCACCCATGGAAGAATTTTAATCATTGAAGACGACCTGGATATAAGAGGTATATTGAAGCATCAATTAGAACAGGGCGGTCATCAAGTGATTGAAGCTAAAGATGGTCAAGAAGGCATTGACCTTATGAAAAAAGGATCCAATTTACTTCAAGTTGGACTCATCATTACTGATATACGTATGCCTAACGTCAATGGCGTTGAAGCTATCGAGTATATCAAAGCCAATGCACCCTCCATTCCGATCATGGTGGTCACGGGTTATCCCGATACAGAGTTGGCAATCCAACTTTTGCAGAAAGGGGTTAAAGATTATCTTGTAAAACCCGTCGAAAAAGACACTTTACTGAGTAAAGTATCAGCCGCCCTTTCTTCAAAGCAGGATTTTTGTTATGTATAGAGGATGTATTAATGGTTAAACGTGCATTCGTCAATAAATATATGGGCTGTAGAAAATGGATTTTCATTTCTACAGCCCATAATGTTTTCAAAATTTATTTGGTTCTCATGGCAAATACCCCATCCCAATCAGACGGCGGTGGACGGTTTTGAAAGGTGATGCATCTGTCAAAATAGGTCAACGAAGGGCCGTCATCCTCATAAAGGTTCAACGCCCTTTCAAAAGAATCGATAGCTTCTTCCCACCGCTGGTTTTTATAGTGTTTCAGACCTTCCTGAAAATGAGGAAGAATAAGGCGGATGGAGTCCTCCATCTCGCCCTTGCGCCCGAGCAATTCGTAAATTGTGATCGGTTCTTGTTTTCCGACCACGCGGATGGAGTCCAATTCGCGCGCTTCGATATCGTTCTTCGCCAACTCGTAGGTAAATTCGCTTACCATGGTGTACGTCTGATATTGTTTGTTGACGCCTTCCAACCGTGCTGCCAGGTTGACGGAGTCCCCCATCATCGTATAGTCCATCCGGTTAGTTGACCCCATATTGCCGACCACCATCTGTCCGGTATTGATACCGATACGCATGAACATTTCGGGGAGGCCTTCCTTTTTCCAGACCTCGCGTAATTCAGCCAGTCGGTTCTGCATATCCAGCGCGGCCAAACAGGTTCGTGTGGCATGATCTTCAAAATCGATGGGCGCACCAAAGAAAGCGATAATCGCGTCTCCTTCATACTTGTCGACCGTGCCTTCATACTTCATGATAATTTCAGCCATATCCGTCAGGTAAACATTCAACAGGTCTACCAATTCCTCGGCTTCCAATTTCTCGGCAATGGTCGAGAAACCGGCCACATCAGAAAAGAAAGCGGTCAGAACTTTACGTTCGCCGCCCAACTTAAGGAGTTTTGGATTTTCCACGAGCCGGTTGACCACGGTCGGCGCCAGGTATTGGCTGAACGCTCCCTTGATAAACCGTTTCTCGCGTTCTTCAAATGTGAAGCGATAGAGGGTGATTCCGGAATAAACCAGCAGTTGCGAGAAAACCGGATACACGGTATGCACCCATAACCCCTGCTGGGTAAAGAAGATATAATCGGCCACCAGATAACCCCCCACTCCAACCCCCAGCAAGACGGCAGTGCCAACGGCTTTGAAATAAAGAGAGGCCAGGCCCAACAGCAGACCTGCCCCCAGAATTACCATCATACTCAGCAGGCGAATCCAGGGAGGACGTTGCAGGAAATCCCGGTTCAGAATATTTTCGATGATGGTCGCATGCACCTCCACTCCGGGAACCAAGGGATCATAAGGAGTGCTATGAAGATCAGGGAGGGCAATGGCGGTGGCGCCCACCATGACGATTTTATTCTTTAATTGTTCCGGCTTCACCGTTCCGTCAATCACGTCGGAGGCCGATAAATTGGTAAATGTTAGCGACGGCCCGTAATAATTGATGAGAAAATCGCCTGTCTCCGTAACGGGAATCGCGATATCCCCCAACAGGATTTCTACAACGTGGTCGGGGGAAACCCGGACGGTGGAATTCACACGCGTGGCTTCTTTCAATATTTGCAAACTGAACGGCGGAAACAGAACTTTATTATGAGCCTGAACCATCGGTACAAACCGCAGAACCCCGTCGGGATCTGGCATAAAGGAAAAGTAACCGGTGCTGTTGGCGGCGTCCATCAAAGAGGGCAGGCTGAGGCCCACTGCCACTATGGGGTGCAGAAAATCGGGATTGAGAGATTTATCGCTGAACTGCACCATGGAGTACTGGGAAGAATCCAGCAATTCCAACTCTCCGGGACCCATCATCTTCACAGAATCTTTAGCCGCCTGCTCTGCTGTAGTGTACACAAAATAACCCAACACCGTACGTTCCGACCGGCGAATCGCGGCGGCGAATTTGGCATCCGAATCGCCCACCTGCTTCAACCAACTCGCCAGTTTCCTGCGGTCCATGCCGGTCAGGTCTTTCTTTTCAATTTCACTCATCACTTCATCGAAAGGAATGTATATGTCCTTTTCGGGAAACAGCAGGTCTAACCCGATCACCGCCGCACCGGATTCAGTCAACTTGTCCACCAGCTTTGCCAGCCGGGTGCGCGGCCAGGGCCAGCGGCCTTCCCGTTTCAGACTGTGTTCATCAATAGCGACGATCACCACCTGGTTGGAAACCGAGCGCGTTCCTCGAAGGGACATTTTAAAGTCGTACGCCTTAAGCTCCAGGAGTTTAAAAAAGGTGAGGTCGAGGGAATAAATATAAAGTGAACCGAGGGAGATCAATACAGATACTGTAAAAGCATTCAGCCACCGGATTTTCATGGGAGGATTTTAACACAAGGGGAATCGACAAGGAAAACCGGTCAAACAGATCGATTATCCCCAAATCAACAGCCACTGGGACCACCATTCTCGAAACATTCGGTGAAAAAGGTTCAGGGGGACTCCAGAAAGATGGAATCGATGCTGTCGGAGTGGATGGCAGGCTCCGGCTCGCCGCTTCTGGTACACATTACATGATTTTTAGCATAGCCTGATTCTCATTTCCTTCATCTGTCCTACCGAAAACATACTATCTCTATGCCGTTAATATCTGACCGGGGCATGCAAAAAATTCTTATTGGAATACGGATAAATCGTTAGCAATCAATGACTTAGAATTTCCTTTTAAGTGAAGGTAATTTCCGTTTTTTAAACCAAAACTCATAGTTTCTGATTGGTGTCAATAATTATTTTTCCATTGGACTTTTTTTTTTACACATGGAAATATCCAATTCTATTAACTTTTCCCCGATATTCCTCAATTACTCTAACTAGTCTGAGGGAGTAGCTCCCATTATCCTAAAAAATTATGCTAGTGTTGGCGCAAATAATCTAATACTTGAAATCGGATCTCTGAACTATAGACGGGCTTTGTTTGTGAAGCTGGCATTTTCTTCGCCATGCGGTAGTGGAGAAGGAAGTGAGTACCTAATGGAGTTGTGAAAGCCACCTTTAGGGAGATACGTGATGAAGGATATTTGTGGGTACCTTTTTCGTCTTCTAATTGGTTCAAGTTTCGCGATCGTCTTATTATTCCCCCATGCTTCATCCGCCGCGACTTGTGAAAAACCTATTGCCAAAGTGGTGTCCGTACAAGGCGGTATAGAGGTCCAACGGGTAGGTGAAACGCAATGG
>QIDN01000333.1 GCA_003229345.1 Nitrospirota bacterium
GTATATATTTTAGACACGCGAGAGCTATGCTGGGAAAAGCGAAAGATTTTTTAGGTGAGGTTAAAATTGAGGTCAAGAAGGTCACTTGGCCCTCTCGCAAGGATGCCATGGGTGGAACCATGGTGGTCGTGGTGGTGGTGGTTATCGTGTCCATTTTTCTGGGGATCGTTGACACGCTCCTTTCCAAAATTGTAGAAGCATTGATTTCAGGTTGATTGTGGAGAGCGACGTGACTGATGAAGAAAACAGTGTGAATAAAGAAGAAAGCGCCGTGCCTAAGAAGGAAGAGGGTTCTGCGGCACCAGAAGAAAATAATGTGACGCCGGAAGAGAAAGCTGTGGTTGAGGAAGAGAAGGCCGTGGCCCAGGCGGTGGTCGAAAAGGAGGTTATCGCGACTCCAGAAGAAAATAGCGTGTCCGCAGAAGAGAGCGCTGCGGTTGAAGAAGACAGTGTCGAAGAAGACAGTATGGTGGTTGAGCAGGATTCCGCCAAGCAATGGTACGTCATTCATGTGTACTCCGGATTTGAAAACAAGGTCAAGTTGAGCCTGGAGGAGCGGTTTGCTCATGAGGGTATATCCGACAAACTGGGGGATATTGTCATTCCCGTGGAAGAGGTTGTCGAGATCCGGGGCGGTAAAAAAAAGATCAGCTCCCGCAAGTTTTATCCGGGTTACGTTTTGATCCGTGTCGAAATGGATCAGGATATTTGGTATCTGATTAAAAATACGTCTAAGGTCACCGGATTTCCCGGTGGAGTGTCGCCCGCGCCTTTGACGGCAATTGAAGTCAAAGATATCATGGACCAGATCAAGGGCGAGGCGAAAGCTCCCAAGCAGAAGTTTATTTTTGAAAAGGGAGAAAATGTACGGGTCATCGAGGGGCCGTTCATGAATTTCAACGGCGTGGTGGAGGAAGTCAATCCCGACAAGGGTAAGGTTAAGGTCATGGTGTCGATTTTCGGCCGGGCCACCCCAGTGGAATTGGAGTTTCCCCAGATCGAGCGCGTGTAATTTTAAAAGCAGTTTTGGAGGGGTTGTGAAGCATGGCGAAAAAAGTTACAGGTCAGGTTAAATTGCAGATTCCGGCGGGACAGGCCACGCCCTCGCCTCCGGTAGGACCCGCGTTAGGTCAGGCTGGGGTCAACATCATGGATTTTTGTAAGGCGTTTAATGCGGGCACGCAGGGCCAGGAGGGGATGATTATCCCCGTGGTGATATCCGTTTATGAGGATAAGAGTTTTACCTTTATCACCAAATCACCGCCGGCATCGGTTCTGCTGAAGCGGGCGGCCGGTATTGCCAAGGGGTCTTCCAATCCCAGTAAGGAAAACGTGGGAAAGGTGACCCGCGAGCAGGTTAAGGAAATCGCCGAAATCAAAAAAGCGGATTTGAACGCGTTTAACGTTGAAGCTGCTATGAAGATAATCGAAGGTTCCGCCCATAGTATGGGGATCACAGTCGAAGGTTAGTTTTAGAAAGGGTAAGGAAGTATGGCAAAGCGTGCGAAAAAATATAGGGCCTTGGCGGAAAAAATCGACCGCCACAAAAATTACGATTTGAATGAAGCGCTCGGCTTGGCTAAAGAAGGTGCGACCATTAAATTCGATTCGTCCGTGGATATTGCGGTGAATTTGGGAGTAGATCCCCGGAAAGCCGATCAAAATATTC
Source organism: Nitrospirota bacterium (assembly GCA_003229345.1). GTDB lineage: Bacteria > Nitrospinota > Nitrospinia > Nitrospinales > Nitrospinaceae > SZUA-226. The sequence goes on from QIDN01000333.1 coordinate 1,670, forward strand.
GCGGTAGCGTGGTATTGCCCAAGGGAACTGGAAAGAAATTCCGGATTCTGGTATTCGCCAAGGGTGAAAAGGAAAAAGAAGCGACGGATGCTGGTGCAGAGTTTGTCGGTAACGATGATTTGGTTAAGAAAATCCAGGGGGGTTGGACGGATTTCGACCGCGTAGTCGCTACCCCGGACATGATGGGAACGGTGGGCAAGCTCGGGAAGGTTCTTGGGCCGAGGGGGCTGATGCCCAATCCTAAAACCGGAACCGTTACCTTTGATGTCAAGCAGGCTATCGAACAGATTCAGGCGGGTAAAGTGGATTTCCGGGTGGACAAGGCGGGGATCATTCACGCCTCTGTCGGGAAAGCCAGTTTTTCGGTAGAAGATCTGGCCGCGAATTTCAAGGAACTCATGGGCACTCTGGTCAAGATGAAACCGTCGACCGCAAAAGGGGTTTACATCAAGGGCGTTTCGTTGTCTACCACTATGGGGCCGGGAATCAAGGTTGCTTATTAGGCGTAGCCGGAAATTAGAAATTTTCAGTGTCATGGATTTAGTTAAGAAAGGATTGGGATTTTGCCTACACCAGCGAAACAGCAAGCCATTGATGAATTGAACGACGTGTTCACCCGCGCCAAGTCTGCGCTTCTGGCGCACTATCACGGTATCTCGGCGGAGGATATGACAGTGCTCCGTAGGCATATGAGGGAGCGCGCGGTAGATTTTCGGGTGATTAAGAATACCCTGGCCAGGAAAGCAGTGAAGGGCACGTCCCTTGAGGTTTTGGAGAATGATTTTAAGGGCCCCGTTTCTTTGTTGGTGAGTTTTGACGATGCGGTGGCTCCCGCCAAGGCTCTTTCTGATTATGCCAAGTCGGGTGTCGAAAAAAGCCCCGATGTGGTGGCCGGAATTGTTGAAGGAAAGCAGGTGTCGCCAGCGGAAGTCAAGGCGTTGGCCGATCTGCCTTCCAAGGAAGTTTTGCTTTCCCAGATGTTGTCCGTTATGAACGGACCCACCACCAATTTTGTGGGTGTGTTTAGCTCTCTGTTGCGCAAATTGGTGGGAACGCTGGATGCAATCAAGGATAAAAAAGCCCAGGGTTGACCGAATAGACCGGTCGAAGGGCCGAGATATATTTTTATAAACGGTTTGTTTTGATTTTAAGTTGAGAAAGGAGTTCGAGATGGCTGTAACAAAGGACGAAGTTGTTTCTTTCATCGACGGTATGTCGGTTCTGGAGATGTCTGAGTTTGTAAAGGAATTGGAAGAGAAGTATGGGGTCACTGCGGCCGCACCGACCATGATGGCCGCTGCGCCAGCCGGTGGAGAAGCTGCCACTGAGGAGAAGACGGAATTTGATGTTGTTCTCACCGCCATAGGTGACAAAAAGATTCAGGTGATCAAGGAAGTACGCGCAATCACCAACTTGGGTTTGAAAGACGCCAAAGACCTGGTAGAAGGTGCCCCGAAAGCAATTAAAGAGGGTGTCAAAAAGGAAGAAGCCGACGAGATCAAGGCAAAGATCGAAGCGGCGGGTGGATCTGTCGAGATCAAGTAATACGGTCTCGTGCGGATTTACATTTGTTTTTGGCAGGCGTTTATTAATTCAACCCAGGGAATCTAAAACCTTATGACAAAAACAACCACCGAGCGGACGCAAGTCAATCCTACGCCCAGGTTGAATTTCTCAAAAATCCCAGCAGTAATTGAGATCCCCAACCTGATCGAGATTCAGGTCAAGTCGTTTGAGTATTTTTTGCAAGAGAGGGTTGCGCCCGAGAAGCGGAATCTCCAGGGATTGGAGGAAGTGTTTAGTGATGTCTTCCCGATCTCCGACCTGAATATCAACGCCCGTCTGGAATATGTGGGTTATGAAGTAGGCGTATGGGAGTGCGGGTGCGGCGAGTACAAAGAGTTGGGCGGCGT
>QIDN01000300.1 GCA_003229345.1 Nitrospirota bacterium
AAAATGAAATTCCGGTTAACTTTTTAAACATAGGATGTTAGGGTCACTATTCGTGTGGCCTTGGGGCTACTTTCTTGGAACGACCGAAGACTTGAATTACGCCCTCCTTTCAGGTAGTCTTACCAGCTTCTAAACTCTAACTATCAAATAATAATGCTTAAAATCACCCTGATCGGGCACGCCTGCCTGCTCATCCAGTCGAAGGAAACGACGATTCTGACGGACCCCGTCTGGTTCGATTACTTGTGGGAAGAGGTCAATGTGATGTGCCCCAGCATTGAGCTGGACAAGGACAAGGTTCCGCCGCTCGACGTGCTTTACCTGTCTCACCGGCATCAGGACCATTTCGATGTCCGCACACTGGCTTACCTGGTGAAGAACGAACGACTGCTCCGGCCGGATACGATTATCATGGCGCCCAAGGACGAAATTCTGCTCGATGTCTTGAACGAGCTGGAATTTAAAAATGTCCGGATCATCGCCGACTTCGAACCGGTTACGGTAAAGGATGTCACCTTCACCCCCACCCCCTCACTCAACCAGTCCAGCACCTCGGAGGATTATTATCCCGAGCACGGAATCATCGTCAGCGACGGCGAAGTCACCGTCTGGAATCAGGTGGATACCATCGTGAATCCGGAGATCATCGAGCATATCCGTCAGAATTTTGGTCAGTTGGATCTGGTGCACTCCCGGTTCGTGCCTCTCTTGGAGGGCAACTTTTCATATAACAAACCGTGCAATCTGCCGTTTGATGAATACTGTTCCTTTTTGAATATCATCAAAACGCTGGCTCCCAAATTCGTCGTACCGGGTTCGGCGGCTTTCCGTTACCGGGACGAGATCAATTTCCTCAACCAATATTCGTTTCCCACCACTCAAAAACAGTTTCTGAGGGATCTGGCGGCATTTTGCCCTGAAGTATCAACCGGCGAATTTTTGAACGGGGACGTGGCGCACATCACCCCGGAGGGCGTCCGTATCGAATCCGACGGCTCGGATTTCATGCGCAGACGTGTGGACGACAGTCACTTGGCGGCGTTCAAGCCGGTGATGGAAGTGCCTCCGATTCAAACTCGAACCACCGATCCCGAACAGCATGAAAATGAAATGCGCGTGGTCCGGGATTTCGTTGAAAATCAATTCATGGACCGACTTCTGAAAAGCGAGCTATTGGAAGGCTGGATGCATTGGCAGATGGCTTACCAACTGGAAGTGTTCGGGCAGGAGGGATCGGAAATGTGGAGTATCGATTTTGCGCAGGATAAACCCAGGATTCAAAAAGAGGACTTGGGTAAAATCAACCTGTATGAAGGTATTGCCTCGTCGGAGTTTTACAATCTGATAGAGGGAAAGACTTCCTGGGATTACGTGACGCTGTGCGGGAACTACCGGACGTTCAACAATCTGTACCGCATCACGGAGGGAAATTTCGAGTACTTTCCGAGCGACAAAATGAACGTTGCTTTTGAACCTTTAATGGACGTATTTCCCTGGGATCAGGCCATGGACCGGGAAAAATTCATGAAAGACGTGAGGCGGTGGAAGGAGAAGGCTTGAGCAGGTTAGCTTCGAATTCAACGGTATTAAGAAATAGGAGTTGCAACAAGCCTTCTATTGATCAATGTTTTCCTTCCAAAATTTCCCATAAGCATTTCCTCCCAAAAGAGGAACTATGATTATGGAGCACTGAACCCGAAAATCGGGTCATCTTTGCCCTACAGGCCGGTTGAAAATCACATAGACCAACCAAACGACCAACAGACCCACCAGGCCTTGCGCTCCAAGATTAGCAATGACGGAAGAAATACTATTGATCACATTGCCACTAAAAAAGGGAACGGAGCCACCAAACAGAATCTGAACAATAATAGCCAGACCCAGTAAAGCGATTCCCACATCTGTCGTTGTCTTAATCCATTTGCTCATGTCATTAAACATCTTATTCTCCTCAAAAATTTTAATTTAACAAAAGCATAGTCCCTCGTTGATCAAGTGGACTATTGTCAAATACTACAAAAAATTTTCCAGAAAATTACCTGCTCGTTGCCGGACGCGTGAAAATTGCGTAAATCACACCGACAGCAGCCAAGCCCACCAGACCTTGCGCACCCAGGGCGGCAACGGCTCCAGTGATACTGCCAATCACGTCTCCTCCAATAAAGGGAACGACCTTCCCAAACAAAATTTGAAGGACGATAGCCAAAGCCACTAAAGCGACACCCGCTTCGGTCATCTTTTTGATCCATTTGACAACATCATCAAACCTTTCCATTTTCTGAGTCTCCTATTCTGTTTAAACTCAAACAATTCAATGTAAGTGTAAACTTTTACACTAACTATAATTGTAAGAATATTTCGGCAGGTTGTCAATTATCCTATAGTTATCGAATATTTAAGATCGCCCTCAAGCGAAGATCCGGGGCACAAAGCCCTGTAAATTCAACAATCTACAGAAAAGCCCCAATAGGAGTATTTTCTGTAAGTTTGTAGGAAAAAATTACCCTTAATAAGGGGATCGCGACAGTTTGGGTGTGATGGGTGATCAAGAAGCGTCCCGAGCCGAACCTGGGGAGAGGGTTATCTATAAAAGATATGACGACCGATTTTTTTGATGCGTTTCTTTTGTTTCGCCCATCTCGGTTTGATGCGTGTGGCGTGGTAAAACAAAGCTCCCTTTAGTTGAACCGATTCCGGATTTTCGTAAACGGTTTTCGCCGCTTTCCAGGCGATCTTCCATTGCTTGCTTTTCGGGGGTGGCAGAGTATCAAACTCGGTCCAGGCGAAAGCGCCGACATAACGGCGGCGGCGTTTATCCCACCGCTGTTCATACACCGCATCGCAAATGGTGTTGGGAAAACGACTGGAGGCCACACGGTTGAGAGTCACCTTGGCCACCGCCAATTTTCCTTTATCAGGCTCGCCACGGGCTTCGTGATACACATTCTGCGCCAGACAGGTGAGATCGCGATTGACCGCCGTACCCTCGACAGTGTTGTACATCAACAGACCCATTGTGGTGAACACCAGGCCCAATGCGCCGAAAATATACCACAGGCTCCGGTCGGTCAAAGACCAAAAGGTGGACATCCTGATCCTCATATTGAACCAGCGGTAGCGCACCCTCAGCCATAAATTGCCGATCGCCGTCCAAAGACCTAACGAACTGATTTTATATATCCAATCTTTAATCATGTTGATAAGTATAGGGCAATTCGCGACGTCGCCTATCAAATAAACCGCATTATGAAACTAAAAATCATCTATAGATTTGAAAAACCGCATCATGGAGACACAATAGAAAAATTGAAACCGTATTGACAGTATTCAGGGTCGCTTGCCAACAGAGGTTAACGCCGCCATTCCCCGCACTTTACACCACCGCTGTTTTTTGCCACAATGTGCCCTGCAAATCCGATTCAACAACAGAAGACACGGGAACTATGGAACATTGGTACATGTTGTCATTGGTAGGGAAAGACCGGCCGGGACTGGTCGCCGAGGTCAGCGCCGCCTTGTGCAAGGCCGGCTGTAATCTGGGGGATTCTTCGATGGCGCGGTTGGGCGCCAACTTCTC
>QIDN01000148.1 GCA_003229345.1 Nitrospirota bacterium
ATGCGCGTCAGCCGCCAGCCGATGTTTTCCACCGTGCCTTCGATGTTGCGGTCCGGCGAGCGAACCCAGTCTCCTACCGCAAAGGGCCGGTCGAGATAGATCGTCAGTCCACCAAAGAAATTAGCCAAGAGGTCTTTCGCGGCAAACCCCACCGCCATGCCGCCGATGCCGCCGAAGGCTACCACGCCGGAAATACTGAATCCCAGAGTCTGCAGAATGACCAGGATTGACGTGATGACCACGGAAACTTTTAACAGTTTGGAGATGGCGTCGACCGTGGTCGGATCAAATTCCTTTTCTCCTTCAACCAATTTCTGCTCGCCGTGCCGGATCATGCGAACCAGGAACCAGGCGAGGGCGCCGATGATGACCGTATCCCGCAAAGGTCCGACCGCATTGAAGATCACCGCGCCGGTGGCTTCCTGGATGATTTCCGCCGCCAGGTAGAGTCCCGCCGCCCAGATGATCAGGGAGATCGGCTTTTTGATGGAATCGATGATGGCATCGTCCCAGCGGTTCTTGGTTTTTTCCGCCTTCAGATGCAACCGATTTAGAACTTTTCTCTGGGCAAAATCCAGGATCAGCGAAGCGAAAATAACCAGGAACGCCTGCAGAATATAACTATTCTTCTGAGTAACGAGTTGTGTGAGGTCTTCCCAATTCATCATCGTTAAAAGGTGTGTTGGAGGTTATATGAAATCTCCCATATCAGCTTGAGAGAGGATCATTGTAGCAACAGGAGCGGCTTTTAGAGAATAAAAATATTGGGGTCGGATGGACGACAGAGGGCGCAGCAAATTTCGGAGCAAGAAAGTTGGGGACGGGATTCAAAACCGTTTGTGCTCGTATATCTCAAACTTCTCGCTCATGGGTCGCAGCGCTGCGCTTTCGCGGTCCCGCAGTCGATTTAAGGGGGAGCGCCAACAGTTTTTCCAGGATTTCAGTAGAGGGTGCCGGTAGCTCTGGAAGAAATATTTGACCATTTGCCGCTTCAAAATGTCTTTGAACACCTGAGGCGTTATTTTTCCGGAGACCAGACGCTTTTTCAAAATCCGGAGCGCTGTGGGATCCAAGTGGTTTCTGAGTTCTTCGTTCATCAGGTCCATTCAAGCTCGTCCTTATTGTTCAAGCTAGGGTTAAAATCTATTTTAAAAAATTAAGCAATCTTCGTGCCAATGCGTTAAATTAATGAATAGCAGGAGTTTGCTTTCAGTAGGTGTCAAATTTTCGAATTTTTGAGGGATTATGGTGGGAAAATTGACGTGGACCCATTATGGGCTGATGGTGCTTGCCGGATTGGCTGGTTTCGCCTGTTCGCAGGAGGCCCGGGAACCGGTGCAGGTCGGAGCCGCTCAGGTAGAACTGCGGAGTGACCTCGTTCTCCCCGAAACGCCGAGTGCGTCCACTACATTATCGGCTGAAGAGAACCCGGATCTTCCCGGTCAATCGACGAATCCCATTCCGGCCACTCAACGCATTACCTTGTCAGGGTTGGAAAACTATTCCCATGACCGTGCTTACGGCGCTGTCAAACGCTATGAATTTCTGCCCGCCTTGCTGATAGATTCCAAAACTCAGAACAGTTCCGCTCAGGGGGATAACGCCGACGCGAACTCGTGGACGCTTGCCGATAAACATTGGGTGCGGGCGGGAAAAGGGTTTGGCGTTGCGGCAGAGGGGATGGCGCCGCCGGGAACGGTTCATCTCGATGATACGCTGTATTATTTTCCGACCGTTGCCTTAAAACCCTATTCCAAAGTGTCGGAACATCTGAAGCCGATGGCCGAGCCTTTCAAAAGCGGCAAGCCTCTTGTCTTTCACAGTGGGGCCACCGGGTTTGCTCATGAGCTACCGGCAGAGGCCACCCCCTCCGGACATTCGCCTGCTTTTGAAACCCGATTGGAACTCTCACCGATTCCGGAAACGCAGGTTTACTTTTCCTCGCAACCCAAAACCAAAGTGACTCTGGCTCCCGCCAAGCACCGTTTGGATCTGATGAATGGCAATGAAAACCTCAATCAGGACCGATTTAATAATCTTCCTTAACCAGCGTGACGCCCGGCGAAGCGCCGGAGCAAATTTAGCCAGGGCGCTAGAGTGCAACTCATAAGTTAATTTCGCCACCAAAAATAAATCAACCAGAATGCAATAAGGAGAACCCAGAGGAGGATGCGCCGACCCAAGGGGGAATGTTGTTTCTTATTCATCAAGACCTTTGTGATGTTGTCACCCTTCGACAGGCTCAGGGTGACAGAACTCTGGGTCCAGCGTCACGCTGGCTGGCCTCAGGCCGGTCAGGGGTTTTTGGCGCAGCGGAAACCGAAGCTGTTGTTCTTCACCTCGGGATTGAAAAAACTACGGTTGAAGGTGGGTGCGCTGAGCCCGCATCCGTACGACAGACAGTCGAACCACGATCCGCCTTTCAGCACGCGTTTGTCTTTGCCGTACTCCGGTTTTGGAATGGTGTTGCCGGGGTGAGGCAGGTAATAGGCGTCCACCCGCTCCCAAACATTCCCCGACATATCGTATAATCCGTAGATACTGCGGCCGTCGGGGTAGGATCCTATCGGTTCCGTTCCGGTGGAATGTCTGTATGGGTTGTTGGATTTGTCCAGCGACCAGAGGTGGCCCCAGGGATAGATGTTGCCATCTTCCCCGCGCGCGGCTTTTTCCCATTCTTCCTCGTTAGGCAGGCGTTTGCCGGTCCATTGGCAATAGTCACTCGCGTCAAACCAACTGACATAGGTGACCGGGTGGTTTTCCTTGTCCTTGGGAAGGTTGCCCTGGACCCAGTGGTGCGGTGGTTTACGTTTTGTGGCGTTCACAAATTTTTTATAGTCCTGATTGGTGACTTCATAGAGATCAATGTAGAATGCGCTGGTCTGGTTGATGTGTTCCGGCGACTCGTCATCCCAGCGTTCGTTGGATCCCATGATGAACTCCCCGGCGTCGATAAAAACCATTTTTGGTACTTTCGGTTTTTTCTTGGATGTTCGGGATTTGGAAGAGGCCATTATTTGTCCGGCAAGCACTGGAGGCCGTGGCGACAGCAAACGCAGGTTCGGCCGTTGGCTTTCCGGGAATAGAAAGGGGTCCAGGTTCTGGAAAGGGCTCAGAGCTTTCAGTGGTAAGCCGCCCTGGTGGCAGGAGGTGCATTCGGCCTTTTGGGTTTTATCAGCGCGGGCCTGTTGGATATTTTCCGGTAAGTGGCAGGCGGTCTCGCACGTCACCTTCTGGTGAAGAGGGCCTTGCAGATGCTCGAACGCCGCCGCTGGCTTTGGAAACGCCATCGCGAAAAGCATACAGCCCCAGGCCAAACAATAGTATCTGCGCATTCTTTTGAAATTTCCTCTGATTTAGTTAACAATGGAACGCCACCGGGCATTCATGGCCGGGTCAAACCTTGAAATAGGATCTCAAAAAATTTTATAGAATGCGGCCGGCGGAGTCAAAAGGTAAATTTCAATAAAGGAAAAATATGGTTCACGATGAATGGTGTTGGATATCCGACGGACTGCAGACGGCGGAGGAGAATATGGCAGTGGACTCAGCACTGTTGG
>QIDN01000278.1 GCA_003229345.1 Nitrospirota bacterium
GCGGCGCTTGCCGTTCTCGCGGCTGATCTGGTTAGGGCCCTTGATGACTTTGAAATCCACCACGGTTCCCAACGTAATAAACGCCGGTAGTGGTTTTCCCGGCCTGATGGAAGGACCCGTGGCGGCGCGCGCGGTTCCGGCCAGGCCTTCGGGATAGGGCAGGGGAATCCGTTTGAGCAATGAAATATTTTTTCGCGTATCATCCGGCAGGCGGACGATCAGATCGAATCGGCGGTCGCCCTGAAACACCTGCCCGGCCTGTTTGCCGCCGATGGCGATTTCGATAACATCCTGCACGTCGGAGATATTCAGGCCCAGCCGCGCCATTTCATCGCGGTTAAACTGAAGAGTGAGAACCGGCAATCCGGTTGCCTGTTCCACCCGCACGTCGGTGGCGCCGGGCACGGTTTTCAGTAAACGGGAAATCCGCCCCGCTTCCTCCACCAGAATGTCCAGATCGTCTCCAAACACTTTGACCGCGACGTCGCTCCGCACCCCGGCGATCAGTTCGTTGAAACGCATTTGAATGGGTTGGGTGAACTCATATTTGTTGCCGGGCAGGGTGATCAGTTTCTCTTCCATCTCCTCCACTAATTGAGTTCGGGACTTTTTCGGGTCAGGCCACTCGGAGCGTGGACGGGTTATCACAAACGTATCGGCCACGCTCGGCGGCATGGGATCGGTGGCGATCTCCGCCGTGCCGAGCTTGGAGAACACATAATCCACTTCGGGGAACGTTTTGATTTTTCGTTCGAGCGCGTGTTGCATGGACACCGCCTGGTCCAACCCGGTTCCGGGAATGCGCAGGGCATGAATAGCCATGTCCTTTTCATCCAACGTAGGAATGAACTCGGCTCCCAGGCGCGTGCCCAGCAGAAGGCTCAATGTCACCAGTACTCCGGCCAGGGTAACGATGACGGTCCGGTTGTTCAGAGATATATTGAGCAGGGGGGCGTAAATTTTTCTAGCCAGTTCCAGAAAAAAATTTTTCTTTTCCGAGACGCGGCCCGTAGTGAACTGGGCCACCATCGCCGGCACAAACGTCAGCGATAAAATTAACGCGCCGGTCAACGCCGCCAGTACGGTAAAGGCCATGGGCTGAAACATTTTGCCTTCGATGCCGGTCAGGGTGAGAATCGGCAGATACACGATCATGATGATGAACACCCCGAAGATGCTGGGGCGCGAAACCTCCACCGCCGCCTGCTGAACAATGAAGTGCCGTTCTTCCGGTTTGAGCTGGCGTTTCAGGCGAGATTGTTCCAGCGCCATGCGCCGGACGCAGTTTTCAACGATGATGACGGCGCTGTCGATGATAATCCCGAAATCGATGGCGCCCAGGCTGAGCAGGTTACCGCTGATTTTGTTGGACACCATGCCGGTGATGGCGAACAGCATGGACAGGGGAATCACCAACGCCGTAATGAGGGCCGCTCGGATATTGCCCAGCAGTAAAAACAGCACGAGAATAACGAACAAGGCTCCTTCGAAAAGATTATCACGCACGGTTTTCAGCGTCGCGTTGACGAGTTTGGTGCGGTCGTACACGACATTCGCGCTCACCCCTTCGGGAAGGGTGCGGTTGATTTCCTTCATCTTCTCCGCCACGCGTAAAGAAACCGTCCGGCTGTTTTCGCCCTTCAGCATGAACACCGTGCCGAGAACCGTTTCCCGTCCGTTTTTGGTGGCCGCGCCGGTACGCAGTTCCTTGGCGATGTGCACGTCCGCCACATCGTAGATGTGGATGGGCACGCCGCGGTGGGTGCCGATCACGATATTGGCGATTTCCTGTTCAGAAACCACCTGCCCCGGCGCACGGATGAGATACTGCTCCCCCTTATGTTCCAGGTAGCCTGCTCCCACGTTGGCGTTGTTTTTGAGAAGCGCCTTTACGATATCACGGAAGGTGATATTGAACGCCATCAGCTTTTCCGGGTCGGGCGCCACCTGGTACTGCTTGACATATCCGCCGATGGTGTTGACTTCCGCCACTCCGGGAACGGTACGGAGCTGGGGCCGGATGATCCAGTCCTGCACGGTACGAAGTTCCACCGCCGCATCAAACGGATCCTTGAGGCGCGGGTGCCCCTCATCCCATTCCAGGGTCCACAGGAAAATTTCTCCCAGCCCGGTGGCGATCGGCCCCATGATGGGTTGAATTCCAGCCGGGAGTTGCCCTTTCACTTCCTGGAGGCGGGAGTTGATCAGCTGGCGGGCGAAATAGATATCCGTTCCTTCTTCAAAAATGATGGTCACCTGCGACAACCCGTAGCGGGAAATGGACCGGGTTTCCTGGAGTTTTGGAAGTCCGGCCAGCGCGGTCTCCACCGGGTAGGTGATGCGCTGTTCCACCTCCAGCGGCGAATAGCCGGGCGCCTCGGAATTGATCTGCACCTGGACGTTGGTGATGTCGGGCAGGGCGTCGATCGGCAGGCGTTGAAAATTGTAGACGCCGAGACCGATCAGGCCGAGGGTGGCGAACATTACAAAGATTCTCTGCCGGATCGAAAAATGGATGATGCGTTCGAGCACGGTTCTGATTCTCCCTTAATGATCGTGCGTGGCCGCGGACTTGCCGATTTCCGCCTTCACCGCAAAACTGTTTTTATGAACGTATTCGTCTCCCGGTTCGAGTCCGCTGAGGACTTCCACCTGGGTACCGTCGCTCTCGCCCAGCTTCAGCGGGCGGGCTTCGTAACGGTTGCCGACTTTAATGAACACCACCGACCAGTCACGAATCGCCTGAATGGCATTCACTGGCACCGCCAGCGGCACCTTCCGCGAGGCTTGGACCAGATTCACCGTGACGTACATGCCGGGACGCCACAGACGTTTTTTGTTGGGAATGACAACACGGCCGGTTATGGTACGGGTTTTCTCGTTGATCAACGCTCCCAGGTAAGAGAGTTTCCCTTTGGCCTCCAGGCCCAACTTGTCGGCCCGAACGGTGACCTGCTGGCCCAGCCGCACCACGTTCAGGTGCTTGACCGGGACGGCAATGTTCACCCAAACCTCGGACAAATCGGCCAGCAGGAACACGTTGAAATCTTTTTTAACCGCTTCCCCAACGGCGATATTTTTTTGAATCACTTCTCCGTTAATTTCAGAGCGCAATTCAAACCGGGTGAAGCGCCGCTTCTGCTCATGAGACAAATTATTGATCTCCCGTGAGGTCAATCCCAACGCCCGCAGTTTCTGTGCCATGGTTTTGATATTGAGTTCCGCCGTTTCGAGGTTCTTGCGCTTCTCCAGCAACGCCAGTTTGTTGCCATACGCGATTTTTTCGCGCAGAGCGATGTACTTGGCCTCGGCGCTTTTATATTCTTCCATCGCCAGCAGATATTCCGACTTCGATGAAATTTTCTTTTGGTACAGCGACTGCTCGCGTTCGTATACGGCCTTGGACCGGATCAGCCGTCCATAAGCAGGAACGATTTGCGCGCGCGATTCGCCCAGCACCAGTCGATTGATTTTTTCGTAAAGCGTGTCCAGGTCCAATTCTTGTTGCAGAAGGTCAAGCATGATCCGGGTATTTTTGTTGATCAGTTTTTGCCG
>QIDN01000217.1 GCA_003229345.1 Nitrospirota bacterium
GGGATTCCGATGCGTCCGTTCAATGGAATAAACCGAAGATCGTTTCTGGTCCGCGCGCTCGCCTTCTGCGCGGCCTTCGTGCAGGGCTGGTGGGGCCGACCGGGTTCCGCACAGGCCGATCCGGATTATTTCACGGGCACCGATTTCGTCGGCAAAACCCGCGTGGGCAAATTCAAACAATTCTATATCAATTACTGGAAACCCCTCAGACGCATTAAAGCGGAGGACTGGACGCTGGAGGTCGGCGGTCTGTGCGAAGATCCCCGCACCTTCACCTTGGATCAACTTCAAGACTTGCCGCCGGTCACGCAAACTTCACGCCTGAAGTGCGTCGAGTGCTGGTCCGCCAAGGCGGAATGGACCGGCTTCCATTTTTCCGAGCTGATGAAACTCTGTCCACCGCAACCGGAGGCCACCGGTGTGGTGTTCCACTGCGGCGATGCTTATACCGAGCACCTGTCGCTCGAAGACCTGAACCATCCGCGCGCCCTTGTGGTCACTCAAATGGACGGCGCGCCTCTGTCCGATGAACACGGGTTTCCCCTGCGCGTCATCGTGCCTTTCAAATACGGTTACAAAAATCCCAAGGCGATTGTGAAAATCGAATACGTCAGTGAATTGCAGTACGGCACCTGGAGCAAGATCGGCCCGTACTCGCCCGACGGCACCATCCTCCCCGGTACCGACCATCCCCTTGATTTGGGCAAAACCCCGCACCGCATCTCCGGCGGCGAAATCACGGCATATTAATTTCAATCACGTTAGAATAAAAGATACCCCACTTGAACTTCTGCTAGACTGGTTAAATGAGCCTGCAACGAAAAGCTGCGGTTCTTCCAAATTAAATGCAATTTTTGGCGACAAGTGGCTGAATCCAGTCCGTCACCCGCTCACCCACTATGATTCGATACTTTATTTTTTTCGAACTCGCCAGCACACCCAAAAATTTCTGACAGGAAATCGGCAATATCCGCCATGCCTATGAATCCCACCATCACCCGATTTTATACTCTCGACATACTGCGCGGCTTGGCCGCTCTTTTAATTGCCATATTCCACTATATAAGACACCATGTACATCCCGAAGATATTGTCCCGAATAGCTGGCTCTCCATTACTTACATTCACGGGTGGAGAGCGATTGATTTGTTTTTTTGTCTTTCTGGATTTATTTTTTTTTGGAAATATAGCAACGCCATTTACGAGAAAAGTATTGGTTTTAAAAAATTCGTTTACCTTAGATTCTCAAGACTCTACCCTCTCCATTTAGCTACTCTGATAATCGTCGGAGCAAGTCAATTTTTTGTCTATCTATCAGACAAAGAATATTTCATTTTTCAAATCAATGATTTAAAACATTTATTGCTAAACATTCTTTTCATATCTTCCTGGGGATTTGAAAGCGGCTATTCCTTTAATGGACCCATATGGTCTGTCTCCCTGGAAATTTTGCTTTATCTAGTTTTTTATTTATGCTGTTTCCATTTGAGACCAACAAATCTTATTTGGCCACTATTGCTGGTCATCCTGGGAGGACTACTGCTTTCGGCGCATTATCAAGTCATTATTTTCCATACTTTGTTTGGACGAGGGCTTTTCTCTTTTTTTGCAGGCGGACTCTCTTATCAGGTTTTCCAGATCGCAATATCTTCTCACCAAAAAAAATATATCGGCACTATCATCCTGGTAGGGGGTATCGCACTTGCGTTCTGGTTGAATCTTCGCTTTCTCTACATTTATTTGGGTTATTGGTTTAGTGAGGTTCTTTTCATGATTGGTTTTCCATCCGTGGTATTGTTATTGGCCTTTCTGGATGCCAAAAATATATTCGCATACGTTTTCAAAAAGATCAGCTATATCGGCGAGATATCTTATAGTATTTATTTAATACATTTTCCTGTTCAGATTTTATTTCATTTGGCGTCAAAGCAATTTCCAATTGATTATTCCAAGACCGGAACGTTCTTGCTGTATTTAGCATGCGCAATAGGCCTCTCCGTAGCTTCTCACAAGTTGTTTGAGATCCCCTGCCAAAACTATCTACGTTCGAAGTTCCCGGTTAAATAAATGAACCTTTATCCCCTGTCACTGACCAACTGCTTGATTTGGGCAAAACTCGACACCGCATCTCCGGCGGCGAAATCACCGGTTACTGATTCATCACAGACTGCTGGCCGCAGAGGCAGATTGCGGCACACTGACGCGGGCCGCTAACCTCACCTTTTCCGTCCTCCATGTTCCGGCGGTGTAAGGAATCGGGTACAATAGCGACTAACGCTGGCAGCGTTTGATTATCAATTCATTCAGGTGAAACTATTTCTATGGCTAAGAAAGATTACAACATTGTCGTGATCGGCGGGGGTTCTGCGGGTCTGGTGTCATCTTATATCGGCTCGGTCGTTAAGGCCAAGGTCGCTCTGATAGAAAAGCACCAGATGGGCGGCGACTGCCTGAACACCGGATGCGTGCCCAGCAAAGCGCTCATTCGCACCGGCAAAATCCTGTCCTACATCAAACGGGCGCAGGACTTCGGCCTGAAATCGGCGCAGGTGGATTTCGATTTTCCTGACGTCATGGAGCGCGTGCATCACGTCATTAAAAAAGTGGCGCCGCACGACAGCATTGAGCGTTACACCAAGCTGGGTGTGGATTGCTTCACCGGCTCGGCGAATATCCTCTCCCCGCACGAGGTTGAGGTGAATGGCAAAACGCTGACCACGAAAAACATCATCATTGCCACCGGAGCGCGTCCGGCGGTACCCCCGATTCCCGGTCTCGACCAGGTAGACTATCTGACGACGGACACGATCTGGAACCTGAGCAAGTTACCGAAGAAACTGATGGTAATGGGCGGCGGCCCTATCGGGTGTGAACTGGCGCAATGTTTTGCACGACTGGGAAGCGAAGTGACCCTCGTCGAAATGTTGCCTGACATTCTGATCCGAGAAGATGAAGAAGCCAGTCGTATGGTGCGCCAAAAATTTATCACCGAGGGAGTCGACGTGCGCATCAACTCCAAGTGCAAGGAAGTGGTGGTTCAGGACGGGAAACATTACATGCTGGTGGAAAAAGACGGAAGCACCGATCGGGTGGAATTCGATCGACTGCTGGTCGCGGTCGGTCGCGCCGCCAACGCCAAAGGTTTCGGGCTGGAAGATATCGGCGTGAAGTTGGGGCCACGCGGCACGGTGGAGGTCGATCAATACCTGCGCACCACCACTCATAAAAACATTTACGCTTGCGGCGACGTCGCCGGTCCATTTCAGTTCACCCACACCGCCGCGCATCAGGCCTGGTACTGCGCGGTCAACGCGTTGTTCAGTCCCTTCAAGAAATTCAAGGTGGATTACAGCGTCATTCCCTGGGCGACATTCACCGATCCGGAAGTGGCGCGGGTGGGCCTCAACGAAAAGGACGCCAAGGAGCAGGGCATCCCTTACGAGGTGGCGACGTATGGCATTGACGACCTCGATCGCGCCATTGCCGACAGCGAGGACCAGGGCTACGTGAAAATATTGACCCCGCCCGGCAAGGACAAGATTCTAG
>QIDN01000023.1 GCA_003229345.1 Nitrospirota bacterium
CAGAATAATATTTTGACTCATTCGCTTTTCGTCAATCCACTGCTTCAGGTCATCCTTTTTTTCGCCGTCGCCGACAATCAATAGATGGAGGCCGGGGTTATCCTCAACCAGAGCAGGCATTAAAGGAACCAGCCGGTCAATCCCATGCCACTTCTTCAAAGAGCCCACGAACACCAGAGTATTGCCATCCGGCGGCAATCCCAATTGGTTCCGGCATTCAGTCTTATCCATGGGCCGGGAGAACTCTGGGTTGGCGCCGTTGCTCACCACTAACACGGAATCTTCCCTTACACTATAATTCCGGCACAAATAATCACGAATCAAGACAGAGGGCACGACCACCTGATCCGATAGTTTATAAATGATCCGCTCCATAAAAGTGACAAAGGCAATCCAACCCGCTGACACGGTATTGATTTTCATTTCCACCGGGGCCAATCCGTTGACCTCAACTACATATTTAAACCGGAACACATACTTCAGGAGGGTGGCCATCCATTCCAGGGTCTGGAGACGGGTATACAGGATATCCGGCCGGGACTTCAAACAGTGCCATGAAAGAATAAAAAACAGACTCAGGTAAAAGGAGAAAAAGGTGACTCCGGAGTTTTTGCAAACTACCGGCACATGGACAAACCGGACGCCCTCGAGTTCCCGTCTCTCGCCCAAACCGGGGACGAACAGAACCACCTCGTGTCCCATACGCGCGAACTGCCGGCAAAATTCAAAAACGTGCCGGGTGCTGGCGTCTTCGGTGGCCGTATTGATCCTGGCGAGATAAAAAATTTTCATGAAACCTGGAGAATCTATTTGGAAAGGATAAAAAGAATATCGGCCTGCGACTCAATGTCAAAACATGTCAGGCAAATTCCAGACTTACTACCTCTATATTAGCAGCTGCCACTCGTATCCGAGCTGGCGAATTTATTTGGAAATGAAGGTGAGAGCTTTAGAGTAATTTTTTGAGATAGGGAACCAACTGATCCGCCCCCACCGAAGGGCTTCGGGCTCTGAGGACTCCATTAGAATCTATAATCAGAACAGTGGGCATATCTCTTTGGGTATAAGCCTTGTGAACGGTCTGGTTTGGATCCAGCAAGTATGGGAAATGCACCGGCTTGGGAAATCCCGCCAGGTAATCCTGCACCGCTTTTTTAGAATCACCGCTGGTATTAATACCCAGGATCACCAGTTTATCGGTGCTCAACGCTTTTCGGACTTTTTCAAATTCCATGGCCTGATTCATGCAAGGCACGCAAATATGAAACATGCCCACCAGAACCACTTTACCCTTCAAATCGCTCAAGGTGTGTTTTCCACCGATGACGGCATTCAAAGAGAAATCGGTGGCGGAATCTCCCACCTTTGGGCTGGCCGCCCAAGTTGGGTGAGCCAAAAAAATGGTAATCAGAATAAAGGGGATAAATTTTCTCATTCCAGGCCTCTTTTAGGGAATAAAACCTCAGTTTTCGAGGTCTAAAGGGTGGTAAGTCTTGCTTATTTTAAAATAGGCGAATAGGTTTGGAAAGCTAAATATGCCGATCTACTGATTAACCTTTTTTCATGTTCCATTAATCGGAAGTTCATTCGGGAGAGCTACTATAAAGTTATTAAAATCTCTTTATAAATAAGGCGGAAGACTAAGAATTGAGTATTGCATTTTAACCGTTTAAGTCTCACTTGAACTTGTACCCGGTTTGATATATGATTCCGCTGAAATCTCTAAACCTTTAAATTCTTAAGATGTTTAAATTAATTTTTGCCACATTTTCGCTTCTGATTCTGGCCTCTCCGGTCCAAGCCGGAACCATCAAGGGAGAGGTTAAATACTCGGGAAAAGTTCCGACACCTATCACGCACAAAACGGGAAAATTTAAAAAGGTGTGCGGACCTGAAATCCCGGACGAGTCATTGATCCTTAAAAATCAAAAAGTTAAAAATGTTGTGGTTTGGTTGGAAGGGAAACATGCCAAAAAATTAAAAAGCAAACCAGGAACCTATACGATCAACCAGAAGAAATGCGCCTATTCTCCCCATGTTTTGGCTATGCCTCAGGGTTCTGAATTGAAAATTTTGACCAGTGACCCGATCAACCACAATATACATACCTATTCATTTGATAACGATCCCATTAATATCATGTTTTTACCGAATCAGGACTATACTCAGGAGATGGAAGAGCCGGATGTCATCAAAGTCTCCTGTGATCTTCATGGCTGGATGGAGGCGTACATTGTAGTTACACCCAATTCTTATTTCGCAATGACTAAAAGTGACGGCGCTTTTGAAATCAAAGACGTTCCACCGGGAAAATACACTCTCAAGGTGTGGCACGAGTCGCTGGGTGAGGAATCCCGGAAAATAGAAATCGGAAAAAACGTGACGCAGGTAAATTTTAATTTCACCGAATTGGCGACCCAAGTATCTCAAAAATAGAGTGTGGCACCATTCTTAAAGGTGACAGAGTTTCATAGATTACGGAGCAAATAACATGAAAAAGCCCAAACTGTTTATTCAATTAGCCCTGACTTTCTTGTTCGCATGCATCCTGAGCACACAGGCCTGGGCCTATCAGGAGATGGAAGTTAAAAATGGAGGAACCCTGCAGGGGAAAACAACTCTGAAGGGAAATATCCCGCCACCGCGAGTGTTTCATCTCGTTTTGTTTCCCAACCTCGACATGTGTGCCGAAGTGGATACAGACGATGAAATGAACCGTCTCCTCTTCGATTTCACCACGGATGAGCAACGTGGTATGAAAGACGTGGTGGTTACCTTGGAGCAGGTGGATGCCGGAAAGCCTTTTCCTAATAAGCCAATCAATATTCTCTCCGAAAATTGCAAATTCACCCCTGAAGTCAACGTCCTCCCACAGGGAGGAACGTTCTTTGTAGACAACCAGGATGCAGTCATGCACAACAGCCAAGTTTACCAAAGTGAGCGGGGCAAAATCATCTTGAACATCCCCATCCCTGCGGAAGAGATCTCCGATGGCAAAGTGATGTTCAAAAAACATTATAAAATTTTCCAGATGATTTGCGGGATGCACGAGTTTATGCAAACCTGGGGCTATCGGATCCAGAATCCTTATTACTCTCAAACCAAGGTGGATGGTAATTATAAAATCGACAACATCCCTGCCGGAGAATATAAAGTCACTGCCTGGCATTACCTGATGAAAAAACAATCCAGAAAAATCAAAATTTCCGAAGGTGAAACGATTAATATAGACTTTGAGTTCGATGGAGATAAAGTCATCCGCCCCTTTTATGAAACTATCAAATCCGGACGGATCAAAAAGGATGCCCGAGTTCCGGGAAGTATTCATTAATCACAATTTGTCCTCGTGCGGATCATAGAAAAATTCAATCCAGGAAAACTTATCCGGAAATCGATCCAGGTCGGCCTCATTGCAGGCTTGGTTTGGGGTATGCTTCCTCTACCCTCTGCACTTGCATTCAATGCCCCCAAGGCTTCCGACCTGCCGGATGCGATCAACATTAAGGCCCAGGAAATCCCACTGAAAGACCTCCTCAACCCC
>QIDN01000251.1 GCA_003229345.1 Nitrospirota bacterium
AGATCAGGAACTTTGCCTGGTCGCAGAAACTTTTCAAAGCGGCTTTTCTAAACAGAAAAGCTATGAGATGATAAAAACCGAAGATATCGGCTCATAATAACAACTCAATAAACGGAGGTTACGAACCCGAACCATGCAACCGGAACGACTCATTATATTCGACACCACTTTAAGAGACGGGGAACAGTGCCCCGGCGCCAGCATGAACAACAAGGAAAAGTTGGAAATTGCGCGGCAGTTGTCTCTATTGAAAGTGGACGTCATTGAGGCGGGCTTCCCGGTCGCGTCCCCCGGCGATTTCGAATCGGTCCGTCAAATCGCGAAAGAGATCAAAGGTTCTTCCGTGGCGGGTCTCGCCCGTGCGCTCGAAAAAGATATCGAAGCGGCGGCGCGTGCGCTCGAAAAAGCGGAGTTGCCCCGTATTCATATATTCCTGTCGACTTCCAAACTGCACCGCGACCACAAACTGCGAAAGAGCAAAGATGAGATCATCCAGATGGCGGTGGACGCCGTAAAGTTCGGCCGCAAGTTCTGTGACGACATCGAGTTCTCCCCGGAGGATGCCTCGCGCACCGAACCGGAGTTTCTCGCCGAGGTGGTGGAAGCGGTAATCGATGCTGGTGCGGGTACGGTGAACATTCCCGATACGGTGGGCTATTCGGTGCCAACCCAGTTCGGCCAAATAATCCGCTCCTTGAAACAGAATGTTCCCAACATCGACCAAGCCGTTATCAGCGTGCATTGCCATAACGATCTCGGTATGGCGGTGGCGAATTCCCTCGAAGCTATCAAGGAAGGTGCGCGGCAAGTAGAGTGCACCGTCAACGGTATCGGCGAACGCGCCGGCAACGCGGCGATGGAGGAAATCGTTATGGCGCTCAAAACGCGCAAAGATTTCTTCGGCATCGACACGCGCATCGACACAAGGCACATCATGGCCTGCAGTCGGCTGGTGAGCAGTCTCACGGGTCTCTTCGTGCAACGCAACAAGGCTATCGTCGGCAAGAACGCGTTTGCGCATGAATCCGGCGTGCACCAGGATGGGTACCTCAAGAAGAAGGATACTTACGAAATCATGAATCCGCAGGATATCGGACTCGAAAGCTCCGAATTGGTGCTGGGCAAGCATTCCGGCCGCAATGCGCTGTCAAAAAAAATCGAAGCGATGGGATATCAGGTAACGCAGGATGAATTGGACCGGGTATTTGCCGGCTTCAAGTCGCTGGCGGATCAAAAGAAGGAGGTGTTCGACGAGGATATCGTCGCGCTGATCCAGAAACGAAAATTCACCGAGGAGGAGCTGAATACGTATACGCTGGAGAAAGTTCAGGGAACCTTTGAAAGCGGTACCACGCCCGGCGCGACGGTCAAATTGAAAAGCCGCGACGGCAAAGTGCATACGGAGACCGGCCAGGGTGACGGCCCGATCGATGCCATGTACAACGCCATCGACCACATCACCGGGATGACCTGCAAACTGCTCGACTACCAGGTGATGTCGAAGACCCGCGGTAAGGATGCGCAGGGGGAAGTCACCGTGCGCGTACTCCACGAAAGCCGTGAGGTGCTCGGCAAGGGCACCGGCGTGAACACGGTGGAAGCCAGCGCCGAGGCCTACGTCAACGCCGTCAACAAACTGCTGGTCAAAACCAAATCGGGTCCGGTAGGCGGCGGAGAAATCCTGGGTCCCTGATCGTTTACCTCTATTCTTTCATCAATCCTGTCAGGGCGGCTCGTGTGGGCCGCCCTGATTGCGTTTAGACCAGGCAAGGCCCGGCCAGCGTGACGCTGGACCCGAATTAGTCCTCCCCTTACTAAGGGGAGGATACAGGTTTTACATTTATACATAAATTTCTCTTTCATATGGCCACGAAGAAAAAAGATACGCTGTTTAAAAAATCGACGTCACCGGGGAAATTCGAATTCAACGAACCGGTAGCACGAGTGTTCGACGACATGCTGGAGCGGAGCGTTCCCTTCTACAAGGAATGCCAGCAGATGGTGGTCGACCTCGCCCTGCACTTCGCGCAGAAGGATTCGGCGGTGTACGACCTGGGATGCTCTACCGGCACCCTGCTCCGCCACCTGGTGCGGGCAATTCCGGAGAAACAGAAAATCCGTTTTGTGGGACTCGATAATTCGGAGGCGATGCTGAACAAGGCACGCGGCAAACTGAGGGGTCATTTGAAGCGATGCGCCTTGGTAGAGGCGGATCTGGAAAGCGATTTCGAATTGACCGATGCCAGTGTGGTGATCATGAATTATACGCTTCAGTTCCTATCACCGAGGCGGCGGGCGGCCATGCTGAAAAAGATTTATCAAGGCCTGCGCCCCGGTGGCGGCCTGATCCTCATCGAAAAAGTGCGGGGGGAATCGGACGACCTCAACAACCTGTTCGTCGAACAGTACTACACCTATAAACAGAGTCAGGGCTATTTGAAGCTGGAAATCGCGAAAAAGCGGGAAGCCTTGGAGAAGGTACTGATCCCCCTGAAACCGGGGAAAAACCGGGACCTGCTGGCAGGGGCCGGGTTCCGCCAAGTGGATATTTTTTTCAAATGGTTCAATTTTGCGGGATTCCTGGCTGTCAAACCGGGGAAAAGGCGGAGTTGACGTACCCGGAGCTTGCAGGCACGTTGAAAACAGGATATAAATAAGGTAATCTCATCGATTTTCAGAGGTCAAAATTATGCCGCAGTATGATCACACCTGTAAGAAATGCAAGCACGACTTTGTCGTAGAAATGAAGATGTCCGAAGTGGGCGATAAGGAAATCAAGTGCCCCAAGTGCAAAAAGTCGAAGGACGTGGACCGCAACGTAACGAACAACTCTTTCCAGTCCGAAAGCATCAACCGTTACGTATGGGATAAAAGTTAAACCGAATCTGCTGTCAGATCATATACACATAAAATATTCGGGATGTAGCGCAGCCTGGTAGCGCACCTCGTTCGGGACGAGGGGGTCGGAAGTTCAAATCTTCTCATCCCGACCATCACACTTAATGGGTTAGCTCTAATGAGCTAGCCCATTTTACTTTCGGATCAAAATGTATTTTCCGTCACCAACTCGCTCAAGGGCAACTGTCCCGGTTTTGGCCAAGGATCCTTCGTGCCCTTCCCCACAGCCACCATCGGCCCCATCACATGATCATCAGGAAGGTTGATCAGTTCGGCAACTTTATCAATGTCGAAGCCGATCATGGGGCAGGAGTCGTAACCCATCGCCTTGGCGGCCAGCATCAGGGTTTGCATTGCCATGCCGATGGACCGTTGAGCTTCGTCGCGCTGTAGCCATTCCCGCCCTTCATGAAAAGGTCCCATCCAATTGACTAACAGATCAGCCACCTCCTTAGGGGCATTTTGCCAATAGCGTTCCGGATTTTTCTGCCAGGCCTTGGTATCAGCCGCCATGTTAATAAGCAGAGAAGCATCTGTCATTTGAGCCTGGTCGTTTCCAAATTCCGTGCGGATTTTTTTTCGTAGATCAGGATCTCGAACGATGACGAAACGCCAGTGCTGAATATTAAAGCTGGTG
>QIDN01000297.1 GCA_003229345.1 Nitrospirota bacterium
GGTAAAAATTTTTTTAAAGGTACATGTCCAACATTATGGATTTGCCCTGACTCTACCGGGATTTCTTATTTTTGTAGCGCTTTTAACACATGAGTTACCTCTGCTCTTTAAAAAATTCCAAGGGTCCGCATGGGTTCCTTCAGCATTTGGGTTGGCTTTTCTGCTGGCTCACACGGGTATGATGGGGTGGATTTCATTCTACATGTACCAGATGAAAGATTTCCCCATCGGCAAAGGCAGAGACCAGGTTTATGATTTTGCCCCTCACCGTATGGGAACACCCGCCAAACCCTATGTGCGTGGAATTCTATTCAATTACGCCCTTGAGTGGATTGATCAGGAATTGGGTCCAGAGGAGGAGTTCGTTACTTTTCCTGCAGTCAACATGCTGAATTACATGTCACGGAGAAGGAGCCCAATCATAACTGGACTTTATAACCCGGGGGCATTGCTTCTAACCGGAGAAAGTCCCGTACTCAATTCTCTGCAGGAAAACTCTCCCGATTATATTGTGCTGGTAGACCAGGAATTTGCTCATTTTGGGGCACGGTTTTTTGGTAAAGATTATTTCCAAGCCACCTTCAAATGGATCGTTCAAAATTACACAGTGGCGCAACAAATTGGAGCTAGACCCTTTTCCCATCAGGGCTTTGGTATTCAAATACTAAAAAGAAAGTCACTCCATTCGGGCCAATGAATAAGATGGATCAAAATCAATTCCTGACCCGTCTCAAAAATATACCACACTCCATCTCGTGGGGACCCTGGTTGCTGATTGTTTCAGGGATCCTTATGGCTAACATCAGCTGGCAGAAATGGCAGGATTTGATTGTCGATTTCGGCCAACAGGTTTATGTGCCATGGCAATTATCCGAGGGGCAGGTTTTATACCAGGATATCTTTTACATTTACGGTCCGCTGTCCGCCTATGCGCATGCCTTCCTGTTTAAAATATTCGGACCCGGAATTCTGGTACTGGCTGTGTTCAATCTGGGTTTAATCGCCGGTCTGACGATTATTTTGTACCGGTTGCTTCGCGACTTATCGGATGTCCACACCACCCATCTGGCCTGCCTGACCTTTCTTCTGGTCTTCGCATTTGGTCAGTATAAACTGGGCGGAAATTATAATTTTGTGTGCGCCTATGTCTACGAACTACCGCATGGCGTTTTTCTCAGTTTTCTGGCCCTTCTTCAATTCAAAAAATATCTGGACCCCCCCGCCTCTAAAAATCTGGGGCTGCTGGGCCTGTTGACGGGACTGGTGTTCCTGACCAAACCCGAAGTATTTTTGGCATTGTCGGTCGCCCTTGTCGCGGGATTGGGCTTAACGTGGTATCTCAAAATAAAAACCGCCGACCGCCGGTCTCTGGTTCTATTTTTTGGAGGCCTCGTTTTACCAGGCTTGGCATTCATTGTTTATTTCAGTTTTCATATGCCCCTTGAAAAAGCCGTTAAAACGATTTTCAATTCGTGGCTTTTTCTTTTCAATTCGGATTTGCGGGCGTTGCCACTATACAAGTGGATCATGGGCTTTAACGATCCGTGGGCTAATCTATCCACCATGCTTTTATATGCCCTGGTTCTTGCGGCCATCCTTGTGCTGATTTTCATCATCAACCGTGCCTGGAACCAGCGCATCCGAAAGTACCCTGTGGGATCCAGCGCGTTGATGTTCGCGCTGATCGCTTTTGGAATTTATTTCGTTCCCAATATACCCTGGCTCTCCCTGGGCCGACCGTTACCGTTCTTCATGTTGCTGTTTGCGGTTTTTCTTTCGATTCATATATTCAAAAACCGCTCCGGGATTGAGCCCCGGATCATCACACAGTGGGTTCTGGTCCTATTCTCTTTGATGCTTCTCATGAAAACCCTTTTGAATACACATATCTATCACTACGGGTTTGCATTGGCTTTACCCGCCACTTTGGTCTTGGTCGTTTTCCTGGCCCATGAATTGCCTTTGCGTGTTCGGCAGTTTTTGGGAGATGCGGGTTTTTACCGGTCCGCCATGTGGATTCTGATTCTGATTGTTGTGGGCAACCATGCCTGGATAACTTGGCAGACATATCAGATGAAAAGTTATCCAGTAGGCTTTGACAGGGATGTGGTGATCGATTACCACCCGGCCTTTACCCCGCGGGGTGAAGTGATGAATCTGGCTTTGAAATACATCAGTCAGAACGTGGGTCCGGAACAGGAGTTCGCTACTTTTCCAGACGGGATCATGCTGAACTATCTGGCGCGGCGGCGAAGCCCCATTGCGGATATCACTCTGAATCCCGGAGTTTGGATTCTGGTGGGCGACGATGCGGTTCTGGATCGTCTGAAGCGGTCCTTGCCACCCTACATCGTTTATATGGATAGAGAATTCTCTTATTTCGGCTACAATTATTTTGGCAGGGACTTCGCTCAAAAAATCCACGCCTGGATTCAAACCCACTATTCCGTCCAAGCTCAAATCGGCGCCACCCCCTTCACCGGCAAGGGATTTGGAATTCAAATCCTAATGCGGAATAACTTCCGAAAGGACCCCAGCAATGCCTGACGCACCGGTTCCGGGTCCGACACCACTGTTCAGTGATCAATGGAAAAATCTCCTGATATTTGTGCTGCTTGGCAGCGCTGGGGTTTTCATGGCATCCATCAGCTGGCTCAAATGGCCTGATTTATTGATCGATTTTGGAGAACAGGTCTACCTCGCATGGCAAATTTCCGAAGGTAAGGTGATCTACAAAGACTTGGCCTATCTTTATGGTCCTTTTTCGGGATACCTGCATGCCTTGGTTTTCAAATTATTCGGCCCCGGAATTTTAACTCTGGCTATTTTCAACATGGTCATAGCCGCTGCCCTGGCGTTTTTAATTTATATTTTCATCAAAAATTTTTCAGATCAACTGACCGCTACAATTTGCACCCTGGCTTTTATTACCCTGTTTGCTTTCGGGCAATATTCGGGCGGGGGCAACTTTAATTTTATTTGCGCTTATGTCTATGAACTGCCGCACGGAGTGGCCTTGAGCCTGTTAACCCTGTATTTTTTTTCAAAATATGTTGAGACAACGTCTCTGTCAGGGCTGATAGTTGTTTACCTTTTGGTCGGATTGGTTTTTCTCACGAAACCGGAAGTTTTTTTAGCCCTGGGCATCGCCCTTCCTGCAGGAACGGCCATATCATTTTACTTACAGTCCTTGGATAAGAAGTCATGGATTCGAAACGCTTCGATATGCATGGGCTCGTTCCTCACCGCTCCCCTTTTATTCTATATTTATCTTTTAACTCATCTTCCATTTGAAAAAGCATTTTATTATATTATCAGCCCCTGGATTTACATTCAAAACTCTTCCAACCTATCCCTTCCTTTATATCAATGGATGCTGGGGATAGACTCAATTACATCCAACCTGACAAAACTATTTACGTATTTCCTGCCAGGTGTTGCAATCATTTTCTCGGTCACTATGGTTAATCGATTTTTAACCCGGCTTAACTACTCATCAAAACCAATTTCAGTCTCTCTGGGGTTGCT
>QIDN01000076.1 GCA_003229345.1 Nitrospirota bacterium
GTTTGAGCGGCAGGGAAACTTCAAGGACCTTGCCCATCTGCTGCGACCAGCTTCCCGCCGCCACCACGAATTGTTTGCCGGGGATTTCACCGGAATCGGTCACCGCCGCGTGAATCCGGTTAGAGTAACGTTGAAATCCCGTCGCATTTTTATTGAAGATCTGGACGCCCCGCCGGCAGGACCCCGCCACCAGCGCGTCGTGCAATTGCCGGTTATTGACCTGCCCTTCGCCCACCCAGATCACCTCGCCGCAATCCGGTGCCAGATCGGGACACTGGGCCCGCACCCGGCTCACCGGCCACACCTCATGCGGAATGTTTTCCTCGCGGAAAAACCGGAGCCGTTCGTCCCACTGGTCCCCCACCGAAGAGGCCGGCATAAGGGAACCGGCCATGGACAGATAAACGCCAACACCACTGACGTCGGTCAACTCTTCAATGAAAGCCGGAAATTTGTCAAGCGATTCCCGGCAAAACCGGAAAAAGCGGTCGCCCTGATCGCATTCACAGTAGGGGGCCAACATTCCTGCCGCCGCCCGGGACGCCATGAGTGAGTTCATGGGATCCCCCAGCACTGCCACGTTGAGCGAGGGCTCGGCTCCTTTCAATTGATAGGCGATGCTGTGACCGATGACCCCGGCCCCGACGATCACCACATCAAACGTATCTGATGTCATACAATGAGTCTCCTGAATGAGTCCCGGCATTGTAACCAAATTTACAAAAGGGCTCCACTGAAAGGCTCTCGACAACCGATAAATAATCCCTTCAAATGCCTCCAGAGCTTGATAAAAGGCCTGAGGGTATGCTATTTTGAGTCATCTTAAAAATGCAATTCCTTACCCGGCGGGTGCAGTGGACGTCTGGAAAGGTTAAGTTAATCCATTGAAATTTTTGAATTTAAGGATTCGCCATGACAGAAAAAGGCGCCCAGGAAACAGAAAGCAAGAGCGGGCAAGAAACAGTTCAAAAGGCCAGCGAGCGAATCGAACCGATTCTGGCCCACCTCAAGGTGGTGGAAGCGGACATTGACCTGGACAAAATCCGCACTCATTTTGACCAATTGTGGGAATTTGAAAAAGGGGACGAGCTGAGCCCGGAGGAACAGTACCTGACCACCATAGGATTATTTATCTATACCATTCATGGCGCGTTGGATGAATACAACATCAATGTCAAACGGGCACGGGAATTTATCACCGAAGCCTTCCGGGGCTGGATGAAGCCGGAACTTGATAAAATGGTTGCTGAAGAAAAGGCATCGGACAACCCCTTCAGAACCTTCGTCGACCTGAACCTTCCCAAGGTGGATGACGTTTACTCCTGGCGGCATTTTCAGTTGGAGCACAAGAAAAATGACGAGAACAACTGGAACTATAAAATGAAGCAGTGCTGGTTCGCTACATTTTTCATCCGGTTCGGGCGCACCGACATCATCCAGACGGCCTGTAATTTTGATTCGATTCCATCAGAAGCCCGGCAGGACTATGTAAACCTGAAATTGACCAACACGTTTGCCAAGCTGGGGACTTTCTGCGAGTTCAAATACACGCCGAAGAAAGATTGATTGCGTTCCAGAGTCAATTGAAAGAATTATTTTACTTTATCTTTGTAAATGACCTGAAATTCGGCGACCGCCTTTTTGACCCCCTTGGTCATGGAGCGGACCGATAACGTTGCTCCGGTGATGTTGTTGATATTGTCGAATGGATCGCTCGCTCCTCGCCCGAAAAACTGGCTCATAAACGATTCAAAGCGCACTTCCCACCCGTGCGGCTCCCGGTACACCATGATCTCCACGTCCTTCACCGTGCCGTCGATATTGATCACCACCATGAAGGTGATGGGGTAGGATCGGCCAATTTCGTTGCCAATGACCATGGCACCAATGGGTCTGCCCGTCTCGTTCAAGCCGAAATAATAGGTCACCCGGCGTTCCTCGTATTTGATCTGGTCGCCAAGGATTTTTTGAATCGCCGCTCTCTGCGTATCGCTCAGCCACACCTTTTTCTTTTTGACTTTTTTGACGCCGGGAAACGCCAGTTGGAGCGCCTGTTTCTTGTTCAGAAACATCTGCTCGACGTACTCCTCTTCCGCTCCCACGGTTAGGGTCAAAAAACACAATAGAAGCCCGGCCACAGCAGCAACCCGGACAAAGAAAGAAACCCGAGGCCACAGGCCACCGGGTTTCTTCGCAGGTCGGGTATTTATGAAATTCAAAGATAACGCCAAACTGACAACTGCCTTTCTATTTTATCTTGTCCAGAAAAATGACCTGGTAAGCGGAGACAATCTTATGAACTCCTGCCGCAATCGTTCGAACCGAAATGGTGGCGCCGGTGATGCCGCTGATTGACCGAAAATCGGAACCGGCCTTCATCCCGAAAAACTGCTTCAACCAAGATTCGTACTGAACGCTCCAGCTGCGCGCGCCTTCATAATTCAACACCTCAACGTGCTTGATACTGCCGTCGGCATTCATCACCACCATGTAACCGATGGTCCAAGATCGATTGGCCACCCGTTCCACAACGGCGTATCCCATGGCCTGGCCGCCTTTTTTCCCAATGTAAAAGCTCATGGTTTTGTCGCGGACCGTCTGAGTGGACAGCTTGCCGATAGCTGCCCGCTGAGGTATGCTCAACCGAATGCGTTTTTTTACGATTTTGTCCGCGCCGTGGAAAGCCATTTTCACCGCTTCTTCCTTGGAAGAAACATCCAGAGCGGAAGCGTTGCCCGCCGTCAGCCCCAGAACCATGGCCGTTGCCCAGAACCCTTGCCAGAGAACCCGGACCGTTTGTTTGATGTTTTCAGTTTTCATTGCCTGCCTCATGTTTATTAGGTTCATTATACGTTTAATCGGTATTTATTTGAAAGCATCCTTTTTGCAGATTTTGAGATTCTACGAAAGGACCCTTTCATCCAGTTTTGGTTTAGTAGAACATGTAGGCCATGCCGAGAAGAAACCCGCTGTTCGACGTTCCATCTTTAAAGACCTGATGGGTATAGTCCGCCTTCAACACTACGTTGATGGTCGACGGATACCAGGCGACGCCAGCGGTATAGACATCTGTTTCACCCTTCGACCCCGTTTGGGGCGCAAAGCCCGCCGGCATTTCGTTCTGGGTGTCGATGAACTCGTACATGAAATGAGTGATCACATCGTGCGACGTGCTCTTGCCCAACAGTTGCGGCCAGTGGATACCGAACTGTGCATTGTACCCCAGAATATTGGAAGCAATATTCAGGTCGTTATTCGTCCCCTGAACAATTGAATAATTATTCAATTCCGCGGCGTTGTTGATGTGAACGTTGGCAATGCTCGCATTCATCTCAAACCACTTTCTACGATATTTGATATCGCCTTCAAAAATGGTGGTGCGTCCACCCTGTTCGATCAGACCCTGGGTGGAATTGCCTGTATAAAACGATCCCGCCAACTGGAAACCCGGAAACAAGTTGGAAAACTCGATACGGCCGGTCACCGCTATATCTGAAGCGATGGCCTTGTTGGGTTGCAGGCGG
>QIDN01000467.1 GCA_003229345.1 Nitrospirota bacterium
CATATCCTTTCCCAAAAAGAAAAAACTGCGTTGGATAGGATGGTAGAGCGATTTGAAGAAGAGGAATTAAAAACTACCGCTGAAGGGGAATCCAATGAGAACAATACCCAGCAGGAGAAACCTGTCCCTCCTAAAGACAGTTCCCTGGCCTACCTAAAGGAAGATCTGCCCACTCCTCAAGAGACGCAGGAAGATGAGGGCACCCCGCCGTTTCCTATCCAAGAAGAAGATGAGAAAAAGGTAAAAATTGTTAAAGAGGGAGTACCTATTTCCCATAACAAGGCGGAGGAATCCTCCCCGGCTCCCAAGAAGAAAGTCAAATTGATTAAGCAGGAAATATCCATTGCGCCTGACAAGAGCAAGGTATCCTCGAAAAAGGCTCTCTCTGAACCTTTGAAGAGCAAAGCCCCGGTCCAGGGCCGGGAGCCCAAAGCGGACTCCCAAGAATCTCCCGCCAGTGAGCACGAGAACGAAGAGTCCGATGGCAATTGGGTCGAAGCCGAAATACCCGGATTAATCATGGATCCCCCTCCAGCAACTGAAAGATCTGAAAGTGTTCCGACTTTTAAAGCTTCCCCAAAGGCAAAACATCAATCAGAGGCTGAGAAACCCCAAAAATCTCCCCAAATAGAAAAACAGAGCGTGAAAGTAAAGAACATTACCCCTAAGTCCGAAGAGATAAAGGACTCCAAACCAAAAAAACACGTAAAAACCAAGACGGATTCTCCGGAATTAAAGATAGAAATTTCGGAATCCAAGCCAAAACTAGTTGAAATAAAAGCTCCAATAGTTTCTCATAAGAATATAGTCAAAAAAGGAGCTGGGCAAAAGAAAGCAAAAGCACCTTCTGCCAAGGCCGGGAAAACTCAGAAAACGGAGCCTGAGTTAACGAAGGTTCTTCCTCAGCGAGAGGACATAAAGACTTCTCCTGAAAAGGGAAAACCCAAACCGTTTCTTCTCGACCTCAAATACCTCGATCAGGAGGAATTGGAAACGGTAGATCCGGTTGCGCACGAGGAATTGCCCGCCGATATTATGGATGTGGTGATTGCCCGATTGAATGCTTTACAGGTCGATTTGGAAAATCAATTGGTATCGATACCCGGCGAGCCGACAGCAAATGAAAATTCGATTAATGGAAATATGCGAAAAGATCGAGTTCAGGATTCACTTCCCGATTTAGAGGAAACGATTAACGACCCCTCAGATAAAAAAGAAGTTTCCCTGGAAGAACTGGATTCGTTTCTATTTACGGCCACTCAGAGAAAAAATAGAGAATGAGTTTTAAAAATAAAATAATCGCGATAGGCGGAGGAAAAGGCGGCGTTGGTAAAAGCGTGATCTGCGCCAATATGGCAGTCACCCTTGCCTTGACCGGCCAACGAGTTCTTCTCGTAGATGCAGATTTCGGTGCTTCCAGCTTACACGCTCTTTTGGGAATCCGCTCACCTAAATATGGCTTCCGAGAATACTTTGATCATAGCGGCTTGGATTCCAACGGAGAAGAAGTGTTGTTGCTCGATACGGGTATTCCCAACCTGAAATTTTTGAGTGGTGCAGGGGATATGCCGGGGAGCGCTGATATTAATACCAAAAACCAAAACAAAGTTATTTCTTATATCAGAAGCCTCGATGCCGATCATATTTTAATGGATCTGGGTCCCGGCACCAATTTTCATATCATTGATTACTTCAATATTGGCGGGGAAAACATCGTGGTGTCTACCCCGGAGATGACTTCAATCATGAAGTCTTTCAGTTTTATCAAGGCCGCCTTGTTTCGAAGAATCAGCCAAGAATTCAAAAGCAGCTCGGATCTTCAACACCTGATCGACCTTTCTAAAAACCCAGGCATGGCGGAGGATTGTTTTGAAATTGGCTCCCTCCGCAAAAAAGTAGAGGAAATGCACCCGCAACAACTGGAACGGGTCAACGAGATTATCCGGGGATTTCAGCCCGGCCTGGTGATCAATCGAGTACGGAGACAAAAAGATATTCTGATGGGCGACAACCTGTTGAAGCTGGCTAAAAAATATCTGGATGTCGACGTTAAGTTTCTGGGTTATCTGATCGAAAGCGATCATGTGCGGGATTCCATCGATGAAATGAGACCCTTTTTGATTGAAGATCCTCAAAGCAAGCCATCGGAAAATATCCAGCAGATTATCAGCTCTTTGACCCATACCAATATTCATTTGGTCAAAAAAGACGACAGCATTTATGTATCCCAACAAATCAAACTTTCCTCCGGATGGAGCCAATAATGTACTTTGATCCATTAGAGGCTTTTTTACTCCTACCCAAAAATTAACGTGAAACAGGTCCTGATAAAACAAGGACAGGTCGTAGTGGAAGATATTCCCGCTCCGCAGGTGGAACAGGGAACCCTTCTGGTCCGGGTAAAATTCTCCAGTATTTCAGCGGGCACGGAAATAAGCGGCCTCAAATCCGGCTCCCAGCCTTTATGGAAACGGGCCTTGAAAAATCCCAAAGCGGTCAAATCCACCATGGAAATGGCCGCCACCCGTGGTTTAACCCATACCCGCAACGTCATTCAGGGAAAACTTGCCGAAGGAAATCCCATCGGTTATTCCGCATCCGGCGTCGTCCTTGAGGTTGGAGACGGAATCGAGAATATCCAGCCAGGAGATCGCGTAGCTTGTGCGGGTGCCCAGTGCGCCCATCACGCCGAGATCATCCGTGTCCCTCGAAACCTGGCCGTCCCTTTACCTAGAGACCTCAGCCTGCCAGTAGCCAGTACGGTGACGCTGGGAGCCATTGCCCTGCAGGGAGTGCGACGTGCACAGCCGACTCTGGGAGAAACATTCGCGGTGATTGGGCTGGGAATCCTGGGTCAACTGACGGCACAAATGCTAAGAGCCAATGGATGCCGTGTCGTGGGTGCAGACTTGGATTCCTCCCGGATGGAACTCGCCAAAAGCCTGGGGATGAATTTCCACCTACCTCCTGAAGAAAATAATAGCCTCGAACATACTCTGCGACTCACAAATGGAGAAGGCGTGGACGGAGTTATTATTACCGCCGCTTCACCTTCCGATGAAGTGATTTCAAATGCCTTCAAAATGTGCCGCAAAAAAGGCCGCGTGGTTGTGGTCGGGAATATTGGACTTAACCTTAAGCGCGAGGATATTTTTCCGAAAGAATTGGATTTTTTCATTTCCACCTCGTATGGACCCGGACGCTATGATCCTCAATATGAAGAAAAGGGATTGGATTATCCCATCGGTTACGTGCGGTGGACTGAAAACCGGAATATGGCGGAGTATCTGAATTTGATTTCCGAAGGAAAAATAGATGTCGAACCGTTAATTCATTCCTCTTTTGAGATTTCACAGGCTGCAACCGCCTATGAAATTTTAAAAAAGGATAAAGAAAAACCGATGATCGTCTTGCTGTCCTATCCTGAATCCAAGGAAGGCACAAAACCGAACCGGGTCATTCCCAATCCTGCGGCACGGGCATTGAGATCGGACAGGATCCATATTGCCCTGGCAG
>QIDN01000080.1 GCA_003229345.1 Nitrospirota bacterium
GGTAACTGTTAGGGGCGTGTCAATGACTCAATACAACTGCCTTAATTGTGGTAATTCTACAATTTCTCTTTTCAGCAAAATAATGACATTTTGGAAAGCGAGATATTGCGAAAACTGCGATGAAAAAATAGTTGTAAACAAGACCATTAATGGCGTCATAGCTTATTTTGAAATATTTGGTTGGATTTATTTGATGTATTATTCATTTACTAATTTTAATTGGTTTTTAGGTTTATTAGTCTTTTTGGTGGGTTTCATATTTTTGGAAATAATTCGAGGTCTTATTGTTCCACTGAAAAAGCCAGAAGATGGCGATCTATCTCAATAAGAAAATAGAAAAAGGTTCCATCATTTACCCCTTCAAACATAAAATCATGTCGATAACCATTTATCACAATCCGAAGTGCAGTAAATCGCGCCAGACTCTGGAGTTGCTTAAAGAGAACGGCGTTACGCCGGCCATCATCGAATATCTCAAAACCCCGCCGACGGCTGAAACGCTGAAAGAGATTCTTAATCAACTCGGGTTATCTCCCCGCGACCTGATGCGCAAGAAAGAAACGATCTATGCCGAAAGCGGACTCGACGACCCGTCCCTGTCGGATGATGACCTGATCGATTTCATGGTTGCGCACCCGATACTGATCGAGCGTCCCATCGTGCTGGCCAACGGCAAAGCCGCCCTGGGCCGTCCACCGGAGCAGGTATTGGACATTCTTTAGCCATTAAAATCTGAATTCAAAGATTTTTGCAGGTTTGGTAAGGTCATTATTGCCGTCCCCAGGGGAGTCATACGGATCCCAATTGTCCCGGTCCTTGGGGGAGCCATAGAGGGGAGATGATTTCTTCCTGATTCGGTCATTTTCAATGGATAATTTGTGTTCCTCTGATTCCCGCCAGATATCTTCGGATTTTTTGAGGGCTCTCCATTCACCCGATGAATCTAAAATTCCCTTTGACAAAGGAATTTTAGAGTCCTCCTCCATAGGCAAATTCGGGGAAGTATCCGCATAAACGATAAAATTACCCCCTGGAAATAGCCCAATCGCTAAAAGAGAAAAAAGAACCCAATAAAACCGCCTCCTCCCATCCAGTTTGAATGAAAAAAACCCTACTTCCATTTCAATGATTCAAACCAGTAGTCGTGGGTAGACTTCAACCAGGTATCCGATTCCCGAGCAATAATCCAGGAATTCAGGAAGTTGAGAAAATCCGGATCTCCTTTGTTGATTGCAAACCCAGCCTTGGTGGCCAAGAGCGGTTTGGATAAAGGGACATCCACTTTTCCAGGGTGATCCAATGCAATAAACCGGGGAATCGGTTTAGCCTCCATGTAAGCATGGATTTTTCCGGTTACTATCGCGTTTTCGGCCTCAATGCTTTTCTGGAAAGTCACGATCGATGCCTTGTTGAACACCCGCCTGGCGAGATCCTCCGAAACCGTTTCAGATATGACGCCAATTTTTATGGATCGCTGGTTGAGATCTTCAACACTTTTAATATGTTTCGTGCCTTTCGAATGGGTCGCCAAACTGATTCCTGATGTGCAGTAGGGCGAACTGAAATTCACACTCAAGGCCCGTTTCGGGGTAATTGCCATGCCCGCTATAATAATATCTATCTGGCCGTTATTAAGAGCAGGAATCAGTTCTCTCCAGTCATAGAAAATAAATTCAGGGACGACTCCCATGTCCTTTGTCAGCTTTTTGGCAACATCAATTTCAAAACCCACTAACTCCCCATTTTTATTCTTAAAAACCCATGGAATGAACAAAGAAACGCCTACGCGAAGAGTTCCCTTTTCCCTGATTTCATTAAAGCTTGAATGAGATGCTTTCTCACTTGCCGCCGCTGGCTGAATAATTCCCACCAAAAAGAAAAGAAAAAAGATACTCCAGACAGGTATACGATGCGTTTTGAAAAGCTGTGTTTGAGTCATAAGGCGTGATCATCCTCAAGTAATTGGAAAAAATTTGAATGTGCCGGGAAAACGAGTTTCAAGGATCATTATATTTGAAATAATTAAAGAATGGGATAAAATTTAAAATACTCCATAAAGATTGAACAGTTATAATAATAGGTCTGACAGCGGTTTCCCTGAAAAACCTCAAGAAATTAGCACTTATGCCCGTCACCGGGTGGGTGCTCCCCCTGAGGGGAGAAGAGTATTTAGCCATGAAAATTCAGCTCCGGCGCTTCGCCGGCGGCTATTCGGCCCGGTAAACGCGGTATTGACTGGCCCCCGCCTGACGTTTAGAATCCATAGAATCCGGTAGAGATGCATGGGATATCCCTGACAGCCTGTAGACAGGCTGTTTTCTTTTGAGTGAAGCGCTATGAGCGCAGCAAAAACCTATGAAATATGAAGTAGTTATAGGGCTGGAGGTGCATGTCCAGCTGAAAACCCAGTCGAAAATTTTCTGTTCCTGCTCGACGGAGTTCGGGAGGCCGCCCAACGCCAACACCTGCCCGATCTGCCTCGGCATGCCGGGGGTTCTGCCGGTGATGAACAAGAAGGTGGTGGAGTACGCCATCAAGGCCTGTCTGGCGACCCATTGCGAGGTCCAGACGATGAGCCGATTCGCCCGCAAAAATTTCTTTTACCCCGATATGCCGAAGGGTTACCAGATCACCCAATTCGAACTGCCCATAGGGCTCAACGGCTACATCAACATTCAGACCAACGGCACACCCAAAAAAATTGGCCTGACCCGCATCCATCTGGAAGAAGACGCCGGCAAATCCATTCACGGCGAAAACCTGGGGCGGCCCGGCAGGAGCTACGTCGATTTCAACCGTACCGGCGTGCCCCTGATCGAAATCGTCAGCGAGCCGGATTTGCGATCCCCTGCCGAAGCGCGCGAGTACCTCGTCCAACTCAAGGCGATTCTCGATTACGCCGAGGTCAGTGACGTCAACATGGAAGAAGGCAGTCTGCGGTGCGACGCCAACGTGTCGTTGCGGCCCGCTGGACAAAAGGAGCTTGGCACTCGAACCGAGTTGAAGAATATAAACTCCTTCAAGTTCGTGCAGAAAGCGCTGGAGTATGAAATCGAGCGGCAGGCCAAGGTGCTGGATCAGGGCGATAAGGTGGTGCAGGAAACCCGTTTGTACGATGCCGCCAAGGGAGTTACCTGCCCCATGCGTTCCAAGGAGGAGGCGCACGACTACCGGTATTTTCCGGAACCCGATCTGGTGCCCACCGTATGCGACGCGGCGTGGATCGATTCACTCCGGCAATCCCTGCCTGAAATGCCGGAGCAGAAGCGGGATCGGTTCGTCGGCGATTACGCTATTCCTGAATACGACGCGGGGGTGCTGACCGCCTCCATAGCGTTGGCCGATTATTTCGAGACCAGCGTGAAGCTATTCGATCAGCCTAAAATCGTCAGCAACTGGATCATGGGCGACCTGATGAAGGAATTGAAAAACGATAACAGGGAAATCGACGATTGCCCGGTCACCCCGGAGCGATTGACCGATCTTTTAAAGCTGATTGACGACGGGACAATCAGC
>QIDN01000141.1 GCA_003229345.1 Nitrospirota bacterium
ATCGGCCGAGGCCAAATCCGTCATGGGAACCTCCTGCTCCCCGGCGGTGCGGAACACACTGCATATCCGGGCATGGGCGTATTGAATATAGTACACGGGGTTTTCCGGCGATTCTTTCTTGGCCAGATCCAGATCGAAATCGAGATGACTGTCCGAACTCCGCATCAGGAAAAAAAATCGGGTGGCATCGACTCCCACTTCTGCCATCACGTCGGCCAGCGTTTCAAACTCACCCGACCGGGTGGACATCGAAACCTTCTGCCCTCCGCGTTTCAAGCTCACAAACTGCACCAGCAGAACCTTGAAAACCTCCTCGTCGTAACCCAGGGCCTGCAGCACCGACTGCATGCGCGGCACATAACCGTGATGGTCCGCGCCCCATAAATCCAGGATGAGATCGTATCCCCGGTCCACCTTGTTTTTGTGATACGCGATGTCCGAGCAGAAGTAAGTTCTCTCGCCGCCCTGCTTGATGATCACCCGGTCGGCATCGTCCTTGAATTGGGAAGTCTTGACCCAGGTGGCGCCGTCTTTTTCATAGACGAAGCCCTTGTCTCGTAGCCAATTGATCGCCTTGTTGACCGAATCGTCGTCATCCAGACTCGATTCGTTGAACCAGCGGTCAAATTCCACTCGGAATTCTTTGAGATCGTTTCGTATGCCCTTCAGAATGGAGTCCTTGGAAAATTCGCGGAAAAAGGTCAACGCGTCTTCGGATTGTTTATCGAGATGACTGGAGCCGTCTGTATCAATCACTGCTTGAGCAATATCCTTGATGTAATCCCCTTTGTAGCCGTCGTCGGGGAACTCCACTTTCTTCTTCAATAATTCCTGATACCGTACCCAGGTCGAACGGCCCAGCGTGTTCATCTGATTGCCCACGTCGTTGATGTAATACTCAGTCGAAACATCGAAGCCGGCTTTTTTCAAGAGGCAGGACAGCGCATGCCCGACAGCGGCCCCACGGCCATGCCCGACATGAAGCGGACCGGTGGGATTGGCGCTGACAAATTCCAGCAGAACTTTTTTATTTTGACCGACGTCTGATTGGCCGAACTCACAGCCTTGAAGAATTGCCTCCTTGAACCGGCTTAGGAAAAAATCCTTAGACATTTTAATGTTGATAAAACCCGGCCCCGCCACCTCCGCCGACTCGATGGAATCCACCCCGTCATTCAGAAAACCGCATATCGTCTCGGCGATCAGCTTCGGTTTTTTCTTTTCCGAACGCGCCAACTGCATGGCCAGGGTAGTGGCGAAATCCCCCAGTTTTTTATCCTTGGGTTCCTCAATTACGATATCGGGCATCTCCGATAAATTCAGGTCGCCGTTTTCTTTCGCCCGGGTCAACGCGCTCACGATTTGGTTTTTAACTGTTTCCTTCATAGGTCCAATCAATTATCCAAAAGATCGATATCAGTATTTATAGAAAAATTTAAACCGACTGGGGGATTGAGAATAAAGAAATTAAAAGAAAGGATTATTTGGATGGTTTGCGGATGGCCTCGATTTGAGTTTCCATCTCTTTTTCCAACTGCTCTTTTTCTTCCGCAAACTCATGTTTCAATTTTTCCGATTCCATTACCAACTGTTCCGGCGGGGTCCGTTCTGCAAGGTAGTTCAGCTTGTACTGATGGGTGACGTCCTTATCCGCGATTTTGGCTTTGAATTCCTTGCGAATCTCGGCAATGTGTTCTTTCTGCCTGGCGGTCAGTTTCTTTTGTTTCTTCACCTCGGGAACCAATTTATCGGATTTTTCCATACTGATTTCCAAAGCGCTTTTCAAACCGGACATCTTATTTCTCCATTTGTTTGAAGTGATTATAAACGAACCACTAAACCCAAACAAACCAAAATATGACGGCTTTCCCATTTGCCGCCCTTGATATTCCTCATTTCCGTTTTAATGCGGGATTGGTATACTTGGGTCCGGTGAACCCTTTTAAGAGCAAGCATGAAGCCGCACTCCCAACACGGGATATATTGATATGCAACCCTTTATTTTCAAATAGTTATAGGGGATTGACAGAATAACATCATCCGTTATTCTATATGACATGGCACCTGACACAGAGCGCGCACTTCTATTACAGCAGCTGAAAAACTACCTGATGTTTCTTAGGGAATCTGGACACACCCACGTTCCCCTGAACAGCGAGTTGAGTGAATTGCCAGTAATGGCGACCCTTTCCGGGACTTTTCACGACAGCTCCCCTCAACCTTTGGAATCCCGAATGGTCCCAAAATCACCTTTCACAAAACCGGAGGATGACGGTAAGCCTTCCTCCGGGCTGGTCGACGTTCGCGAAGAATTGGGCGACTGCGAGCGTTGCAAATTATGCGAAACCCGCCAGACGATTGTGTTTGGGTCGGGCAACCCCAATGCCGACCTGGTATTTGTCGGTGAAGGCCCCGGAGCCGACGAGGATGCACAAGGACTCCCCTTTGTCGGTCGCGCCGGCAAGAAACTGACGGAAATCATCGAAAAGGGAATGCTACTCGACCGGGAAAAGGATACTTATATTTGCAATATCGTCAAGTGCCGTCCTCCGGGCAACCGCGATCCCGAAAAAGATGAGGTGGAAGCCTGCAAACCGTTTCTCATCAAACAACTGAAAGCCATTCGCCCCAAAGTGATTGTAGCCTTGGGCAAACCTGCCGCCAGCACCCTGCTGGGCCGGACCGTTCCCATCACCAAAGAGCGCGGCACCTGGCATGAGTTCGAGGGAATGAAACTGATGCTGACCTATCACCCGGCCTATCTCTTACGTGCTTACACTCTGGAAAACCGGCAGGCGGTGTACGATGATATGCAAAAGGTCCTGGAGGTTTTGAAGGCATGAAGCAAGCTCAAGACGCTATCCAGCGGCTTAAAAATAATATCGGATCCGCCATCGTCGGCAAGCCTGAGGTTATCGAACGGGCTATTATTGCTTTGATTGCGAAAGGCCATCTGCTGATCGAGGATGTTCCCGGTGTCGGCAAAAGTTCATTAGCTTATTGCCTGGCGCATTCCGTCAATCTCGATTTTCGGCGCATTCAGTTCACCAACGACATCCTGCCCTCGGATATTGTTGGAGTATCGATTTACAACCAGAAAGAAGGCACCTTCCATTTCAACAAGGGCCCCATTTTTGCGAATTTGGTGCTGGCGGACGAAATCAATCGCTCATCGCCACGCACCCAGAGCGCCCTGCTGGAAGCCATGAATGAAAAGCAGGTGACGGTGGATAACCGGACTTATGAATTGGAAGATCCCTTTATGGTGATCGCCACACAAAACCCGATTGAAAGTCACGGAGCACCTCCTCTTCCGGAATCGCAACTCGACCGATTCATGATGTACATCTCCATGGGTTATCCCGAACCCGACGATGAACGCAAGTTACTGTCCCAGGCTTCGCCCATTAAAAATATTCGGGACATTAAGGCGGTACTGGACAAAAACGATATTCTGGAACTTCAGCGTAAAGCCGAGGCTGTCACCATCGAACCCATCCTGAC